>JBBSES010000565.1:0-3405 GCA_038239465.1 Gemmatales bacterium | reverse complement strand
GTCGCCGTTGTTCTTGCTCATCCTGTCGCCGTGGTTGACCGACGACAAACTTTCCTGGCCCGCCATCGGGGCGACGTTGCTGGTCGTGGGCGGCAGCCTCTTGCTGGTGTACCACCCGACGGGCCGCGGCTGGCACGAACAGCGCAAGGGGATCGTGCTGGCGACGCTGGCGGCGGTGTTTTTCGCTCTGAATTCGTGCTACGACCGACTCGCGGTGCTAGAAGGGAAGCCGACCGGCGGGGGTTTCGCCGGCAACCTCCACACGGCCGCCATGGCCGGCTTCGCCATGACTCTCGTTTCGGCCACGTTCCTGGCCCCGTTGGTAATTTGGCGCCTTCAATCGCTTCGAGCCATGCGCGCTCAACAAAACGGACTCTGGGTGCGTGGTCTTCTGGAGGTCGCCTTCATGACTTCAAAGCTGACGGCGCTGCAATTTCTGCCGGCGCCGTATGTCGTCAACATCCAGCGGTTGGCGCTGTTGCTATCGATCATCGGCGGTCGAGTGTTTTTCAAGGAAGAGGATTTCGGTCGCCGCCTGGGGGCGGGGGCGCTAATCTTGATTGGCGTTGTCGTGACGGCGTGGCTTTAATTCAAAGACTTTACCACAGAGACACAGAGAAATCTAAATTTCGAGGGCGACTTAGCCCGTTTGATTTTCCATTGCTCTGTTGTCTTCTCTGCGTCTCTGTGCCTCTGTGGTAAAGGCAGTTATTCCTTCTTCGGCAACTCGAACTTGATCTCGAACGGCTCGCCGGCCATTTCTTTCCACTGTTTCTTCTGATCGTCGGTCAGGATGCCGACGTGCTTCTCTTGCGTTTCCTTGCGCAGGGCGGTCATCTTTTCCATGATCTTCTCGCGGTCGCCTTTATTGTCCTTGATGATCTCCTTCGTCTTCTCGCCGGCTTCCTCGTTGATCTTCTTGAGCTTGTCGGTCTGCTCGTCGCTGAGCTTCAGCGCCTTGGCGGTGTTGGGGTCGCGCAGGCCGCGCACTTGCGTCTCCAGCTGCTTGAGGCGCTTGGCCTGTTCCGGTTTCAGCACGTCGGCCAGCGCCTTATGGCCGTCATCGGCGATTTTCTTGAAGATGTCGGCGCGCTCTTCCGGCGTGGCGTCCTTGAGCTTGGCGAAATCGTCCTTCGCCTTCTCCAGGATTTCGCCCGAAACCTTCTTGGCCTTCTCGATCTGCTCGTCGCTGAGTTTCAGTTCCTTCTGCACGCTGGAATTGAGCACCAAGCCGCCGGGCCCCATCAGGCCGGCCATGCCGACGCGGGTCTTGTCCTGAGCGCCGGACGGGCCAGCCAACAGGGCGGCCACGACGAACGCGGCCACGATCTTGCACACGGTACGCATCACGAGGTCTCCGAATAGCGAGGAATCGGTTCGCTGGGGTGACGAGAGTGGTCGCCGGTAATAACCCCGCGAACGGCTTTAGGTTTCGCGCGGTGGCCAAACGGCGAAAGGCGGCGCTCCAGAGCGCCCCCTTGCCGTTGGTATTCTTTAGGTTTCGCGGCTAGTCCTCGATGGCGTACAGATCGTGCATCCGGCCGCCGGCTTTCTTGCCGAATTTGTACTTCTTGGCGTAGTCGATGTCCTGCGACGGCGAGGCGAACGCTTTCAGGTCGTAGACGCGCCATTCGACGTCGTCGCTCAGGTCTTCATCGAACTTGATCTGCGGCGTCGGCGAGCGGTTCTCGTTGACGAAGTCGTACTCCCACGAGTGCCAGCGCGAACTGCCCGCATCGACGCTGTAAGACTTCCATTCCGCGTCCTTGCCCCAGCGGAAGTAGTAGCTGATCTTCATGCCGGTCGGGTTCTTGATGGCGGTCATGGCGTAGTTATTCTTGGCGGCGTGGGCTTGCGTCGGGGCGACGAACAGGCTGCCCAGGGCGACGGCGGCGACGATGGCGACGGTTTTCAGCTGGCTCATGACGGTCTCCGGTTCTTGCGGGTTGTCTGGTTCTTGGGGTTGTTTTCGTTGTCCCCGACACCCAGACAAACGGGAGGATTCGCCGCACCGGACAAGCATGGCTGAGTTTTCTTGGGAATGTTCTTGGGGCCTTTATTCCACCCGCTGCAACCCGAGCCAGCGCTGCCCGCGCGGGGAGGGCGTCCCACGAAACAGAACGCCTTGCCCCCAGGAGCGGCGCAGGTCGAAGCTCCAGCAGTGCCAGCGATCGACGAACTCGGCGCGCGGAATGAAGCCGCGCTGCCCGTCGAGTACGGGATCCTCGACGTAGACGTACCGCGCGTCGATGCCGATGACGACGACGTAATGGCCGTCTTCCCAATCGTCCTCCCAGCAATCGTTCGATTCGCCGCGATGCGCCTGAATGAGCGCGATGACCGGTCGCCGTGCCCGAAGTTCGCGTTCCAGGACGGCGAGCGTGAGTCCCTCGCGCGGCTCGGCGGCGAGACCATGGCGCCGGGCGACATCGGCGAGGTCTTCTACTTCGGCACCGACGGCCGGGTCGGTCTTGGCCTCGCGGATGATTTGCGCCTCGTCAACGAGGATGCCGAAATAGGCGAAGACGGCGACCAGGGCGGACGGGCCGCACGAATAGTCGGTTTCCTGAACCACGTCGGGCACGCCGTCGAGCAAACGCGGCGGCGCGAACGTCGATACGGGGGGGGCGAAAGACGCCACGCCGGGAAAAGCCGCCAGGAGGAGGAGATTGAGGCGTGCGCGCATCATGGGTGTACGTCCGTCAACGGCGGGGATATGCCTTTGTTTTTGTAGGCTATTTCCAAAGGGGCGACGATGGGTTAGTCTGTTCAGTGGTCCTGCCGCCGCCGCTGCCGTCCCCCCTTCCGCGAGACCGTTCGATGAATAAGTCCTGGCTCGGCCTACTGTTAATCCTGTGTCCGTTCGGTGTGGCGGCGCAACGGGAAATCGCTCCCGCTGTCCCGGAGCGGGCGGAAGCGCACCGTAGCCCGGTCGATGTAGCGATCCTTCCCGACGGCAAGCGGGCGTTGACGGCCAACCGCGACGCCGATTCGGTGTCCCTGGTCGATTTGGCCGAGGGGAAGGTGCTGGCGGAACTGCCCTGTGGACACAAGCCGGCCGGCGTCGCTTGCTCGCGCGATGGCCGACGCGCCGCCGTTAGCAATCTCTGGTCCGGCACGATCAGCCTTTTTGATGTAGACGAAAAGACACTGAAGCCGCTGGGCGAACGCGCGGTCGGCTCGATGCCGCGTGGCGTCGTTTTCGCGGCAGACGGGGATAGCTTCTACGTCGCCCTCGCCGGCGCCGATGCCGTGGTGCAAATTGATTGGAAGCAGCGCAAGGAAACGCGCCGCTGGCCCGCTCCCACGGAACCGCGGCGCCTGGCGCTGACGCGCGATGGCCGGCATCTCGCCGCCGCCAGTGGCCGCAGTTGCCAGGTTCGCTGCTGGGATACCACGAGTGGC
>JBBSES010000564.1:0-3410 GCA_038239465.1 Gemmatales bacterium | reverse complement strand
TGGCGCTACATCAACTTCGCCATCTCGAATCAGTTCTACGTCATCGCCAATCACTTCGACGCCGACTTCCAGCGCGTCTACCAGGCGTTGCGCGAGGACTACCCGCGCATGCAGTCGTTCGCGCGTCCGGGCTTCGCGGCCGGCCCGTGCCTCTTGAAGGACACCATGCAGCTGGGCGCGTTCAATCATGGCTCGTTCGTCCTCGGCCAGGCCGCCATGATGATTAATGAGGGGCTGCCCTATCTGCTCATCCAGGACGTGAAGCGATCTTATCCTCTGAGTGAGATGACCGTCGGTCTGCTGGGCATGGCCTTCAAGCCCGATAGCGACGACGCCCGCTCGTCGCTCTCATACAAACTTCGCAAGGTGCTGTTGCTCGAATGCAAGCGCGTATTATGCACCGATCCCTACGTGCCCGATCCGGAGTTAACGCCGCTGGACGAAGTGCTGGAGAAGGCGGACTTACTGATCGTCGGCACGCCGCACCGGCTCTACCGCGATTTGAAGCTCAAGCAGCCGGTGATCGATATTACCGATACCATTCGCGGACAGCGCGTTTAGACCCGAATTGTTTACGTTTCGCGTCCTACCATCATGAAGATCGTCATCACAGGCTCGGCCGGCTTCATCGGCGGCTATCTCGTCGAAGAACTGTTGCAGGCCGGCCACGACGTTATCGGTATCGATAACTTCTCCAAGTACGGCCCGCTCAAGCAGGCTGCCCTGGGGCAAGAGCGCTATCGCTTCGTGCAGGGCGACGCCAAGGATGTGCCTCTCTTGAAGGAGGTCTTGCGCGACGCCGATCAATTCGTGGCCGGCGCCGCCATGATCGGTGGCATCAGCTACTTTCACGAATTCGCCTTCGACCTCCTGGCGGAAAACGAACGCATTACCGCGGCCGCCTTCGAGGCCGCCATCGACGCACATAAACATGGTTCGCTGAAGAAAATCAACATCGTCAGTTCGTCGATGGTCTTCGAGAACGCCGGCACGTGGCCCACCCCCGAGGGCGAGCAGCGCAAGTGCCCGCCGCCCAGTTCCACCTACGGCTTTCAAAAGCTGGCCTGCGAGTACTACGCCCAGGGTGCCTGGGAGCAGTACAAATTGCCTTATACCATCGTGCGGCCGTTCAATTGCGTCGGCGTCGGCGAGCGGCGTGCCCTGTGCGAGAAGGCGATCCTGAGCGGCAACGTCCAGCTGGCCATGAGCCATGTCGTCCCCGATCTGGTGCAAAAAGTCCTCAAGGGGCAGGATCCCTTGCATCTCCTGGGCGATGGCCGGCAGGTGCGGCACTATACCTATGGCGCCGACCTGGCGCGCGGCATCCGCTTGTGCGTCGAGAAGCCGGAAGCCGTCAACGAGGACTTCAACATTAGCACCGACGCTTCCACGACTGTTTTGGAACTGGCCGAAATGATTTGGAAGAAGCTGCGGCCCGGCGACTCGTTCCGTTACGTCTGCGACCCGCCGTATCCCTACGACGTGCAAAAGCGCGTGCCCAACGTGGCCAAGGCGGAGCGCGTCCTCGGCTTCCGCGCCACGACGCCGTTAAGCGATATCCTGGATGCCGTGATACCGTGGATTAGGCAGCAAGTGGAGTTTGGGAATATATAGAGGAACAACGCTTCCGCGAAGCGTCGCTAAACGAATTTCTCATGATCTCTCTCGTCGTCCCCGTATATAACGAAGCCGATAACATAGTCCCTTTCTTGCGCGACGTGGAAGCCAAAATACTCGAAGCGCACGAGACGTTGATCGTCTACGATTTCCCGGAAGATAACACGCTGCCCGCGCTCGGCGCCATGCAGCCTCCATGCGCGAATGTCAATTTAATACATAACACGCTCGGCCGCGGCGTCTTGAACGCCATGAAGGCGGGATTCACCGCGGCGAAGGGCGATGTCATCGTCGTCATGATGGCCGACCGCTCCGACGAGCCGAACGACGTCGCCGCCATGGCGAAATTGATCCGCGACGGCGCCGACGTGGTGGCCGGGTCGAGGTATATCAAGGGCGGCGGCCAGGAAGGCGGCCCGTTCGTCAAGCGGACGCTCTCGCGCCTCGCCGGGGTATCGCTCTACTATTTAGCCGGCCTGCCGATCCACGACGCCACCAATAACTTCCGCGCTTATAGCCGGCGCGTTATCGAGGAGATTCCCGTCGAAGGCGAGATGAGTTTCGCGCTGGCGCTAGAACTGACGCTCAAGGCCCACTGGCGCGGCTGGCGCGTCGCCGAGGTGCCGACGGTGTGGCGCGACCGCACGGCCGGGCAATCGCGCTTCCGCCTATTCGCCTGGCTGCCGCATTATTTAAAGTGGTACATGCGTGCTCTGCGGATTGCCTGGTTCGGTGGCCGATAGCCCTTTCACAACAAGCGCACGAACGCTTCCAACAAATCGGTTAGGCGCCCCGCCTGCGCCGCGGCGGTATGCAGCACTTCGTCGTGATGAATCGGTCCCGCGCTCAATCCCGCCGCGCGATTGGTGACGCATGACAGCGCGGTACACTCCAGCCCCAAATCGCAAGCGGCCCGCGCCTCGCGCGCGGTGGACATGCCGACCACGTCGGCGCCCCACGCCTTCAAGGCGCGAATCTCGGCGGGCGTTTCGTAACTCGGGCCGGTGACGGCGGCGTAGACTCCTTCGTGCAAAGTCGTCCCCCGCGCCTGTGCTGCCCGTTCGATCAAGCGGCGCAAGCGCGGCGAATAGGGCGACGCATCCACGTTCGGGTTTCGCCAGCAGTCGGGCCGCGTCCATTCGACGTGTTCGCGGATGGCCATCAGCGCGCCGGGCTGCAAGTCGTCGCGGATGCCGCCGGCCGCGTTGGTCAGAACGATGACTTTGGCCCCGAGAAAAGCGGCGGTCTGTATGGGCGCGACGACACTCCGCCACGGATGGCCTTCGTAGAAGTGCAGGCGCCCCTCGAACACCAGGACCGGCTGGCCCGCCCATTCGCCCCAGGTCAAGCGCCCTTCGTGTCCTGGAACCGACGGCGACGCCAGGCCCGGCACTTCGAGAAACGGCACCGATTGGCGGCGGCTCAAGCGCTCGATCGCCGACCCCATGCCGGAGCCGAGGACCAGCGCGGCCACGGGCGGAGCGGCCACGGCGGCGGCCGTCAAAGCGGCGTAAGCGCGTGAGCAGGCGTAAGCCATTTCAGAGTTGACTAACACGCGGTCAGCGCCGCCCGCTTCGAGCGCGCCGCCTGGACGATCAGATCGACGCACGTTTCCTCGCCCAAGCGGCTGGAATTCAAGAGTAATCCGTAGTTGTACACATCGGCCGGGTCGGCGCGAAAGTGCGTTTGCAGGAACTGATCGCGGCGGGCGTCGCGCAGTTTCACCTGTTCGGCGGCTTCGTCGGTCGTCAGCCGCTGCCATTGGCCGAAGTAGGCGACGCGGTCCTGGCGCG
>JBBSES010000563.1:0-3413 GCA_038239465.1 Gemmatales bacterium | reverse complement strand
GGTTTTGTTTCCCCCCCCCCCCCAAAAAACCCCCGGGGGGGGGGGGGGCCCCCCCCCCCGGTTTTACCCCCCCCCAACCCCGGGGGGGGCCCCCCCCCCCCCGCTCGCCAAGATGGTTTACTGAGCAGCGATTCCTTGCGGCCAGGTGTCGCGCGGCTCGTAGCCCAACAATCGGCGCGCCGGCTCCAGGTCGTTGCGCTCGATGGTCGCCGGCTTGCTCGTCGCATAAACGATCGCGTATGCGATGTCTGGCGCTTCCACGGCACACGCGAAGAAGCGGCCCGCGTCGCCTGGACTGAGATACACGTCGCGCGCCCAGTCGGCCTCGGCGATTTCGCGGACCTGTTCCGGCGTGCGCGGGCACCAACCGAGACGCACGGCGATGACGCTGATGCCGTGCGTATCGGCGAAGGCTCGGCCGGCCGCTTCGAGAAACGCCTTGGTGGCGGCGTACCAGTAGCGCGGCGTGATCGGATCGTCCACGCGGATGGGCCACGGGCCGGTCAGGCGCCGTCCCCAGGTCACTTGGCCGCTGCTGGCGACGATAAGGCGGCGCACGCCGGCCAATCGGGCCGCCTCGAAAACGTGATAGACGCCGGCGATATTGTTCGGCATCAGTTGCGTGAGGAAGTCGTCGTCGTCGGGCGTTGCGGCCAGATGGATGACGGTATCCATGCCCTCGGCCGCGCGGCGGACGGCGGCGCCATCGGTGATTTCGCCGACGGGGGCATCCGTCAAGCCAGGCGTCGGCGCGCGGTCGAGACCGCGGACGGCATAGCCGCGCGCTAATAGCTCCGCGACAGCGGCGCGGCCAACGCGCCCGGCGGAGCCGGTGATCAGGATATTTCTTGTCATTATCCGCGTTGTGACTTTGGACTTTGGACCTTGGACTCCTCTAATAATCGATTCCCAATTGCAGCCGCGCCGCTTCCGACATGCGGCTCGGCTCCCACGGCGGGTCCCAGCCGACATCGACCTTGGCGTCGGTGACGCCGGGCACCGCTTTCACCTTGGCCTGCACGTCCGGCGGCAAGGAACCGGCGGCGGGGCAAGCGGGCGAGGTCAGCGTCATGCGCACCTTGACCATGCCCGTCGGCTCGATATCGACGCCGTAGATGAGTCCCAATTCGACGATATTGACGGGGATTTCCGGGTCGTAGCAGGTCTTCATGGCGGCGAAGATCTTCTCTTCCAGTTCCTGGAAGCGCGCGGCGTCGGCGACTTTATCTTCGAGCGAGGCCTGGCTCTCGGCGGTGTCCATCGACGATCCTCGGGACGCGAAACGTAAACTAAACGGGCGCGGGTCGGCCATCGCGGACGGCGGTCAGTACGTGAGCGAGGCACAGCAGGCGTTGTACCATAGCCGCCAGGCCGTTGCGCCGGCCGAGCGTCAAATGCTGGTCGAGGCCGAGGCGGGCGAAGAAGCCTTCCACATCGAAGGCGAGGATGTCGTCGGCCTTCTGCCCCGAGAAGACGCGCTGCAACAGGGCGATGAGTCCGCGCACCAGATCGGCGTCGCTGTCGGCCAGGAACTCGATGATGTCCGTCGTGCCGGGCCGGGCGCGGGCCGCCAGGTAGACGGTACTCTGACAGCCGCGCACGCGGTTGGCCTCGGTGCGCAACGTATCGGGCAACGGCGCCAATTTCTTGCCCAGGCCCATGAGATACTCGTAGCGCGCGGCCCAATCGCCGAGCAGATCGAACGCCTCGGCCATCGTGTCGGCGGCCGCGTGCGGGCTGGCGGCGATGGTCTTGGGATAGACGATTTCTCGGGAAGCGTCTTTGACGGCGACGGTCTTCCCCCGCGCGGTGGCGACGATGCGTTGCAAGGCGGCGACGAACGTGTCGATCTCCGCCGTCGTGTTGTACAGCGCGAACGAAGCGCGGGCGCTGGCCGGGATGCCGTAGCGGTCCATCACCGGCTGGCAGCAATGGTGCCCCGTGCGGACGGCGATCCCTTCGAGGTCAAGCCGCGTGCCGACATCCAGCGTCGATAGATCCTCGACCACGAACGACACGGCGCCGACCTTCTCGTCAGCGGTGCCGATGAGACGGACGCCGCGAATGGCTTTGAGCTTCTCGGTGGCGTAGCGCGTCAGCCGGGCGTCGTGGTCGCGCAGGGCGTCGAGGCCGATGGCTTGCACGTAATCGATGGCCGCCCCGAGGCCGACGGCACCGGCGATGTTCGGCGTGCCCGCCTCGAACTTGCTCGGCGGATCGGCATACGTCGTCTTGGCGAAGGTGACGGAGCGGATCATGTCGCCGCCGCCTTGATAGGGCGGCAGCGCATCCAGGAGATCGTACTTGCCGTAGAGGACGCCGATGCCGGTCGGCCCATAGAGCTTGTGGCCGGAAAAGGCGTAGAAGTCGCAATTCAATGCCTGGACATCGACGGGCATGTGCGCCACGGCCTGGGCGCCGTCGAGAAACACCGGGATATGACGGCGATGGGCCGCGTCGATGATGCGTTTCGCCGGATTAATGGTGCCGAGCGAATTCGAGACGTGGACGACGGCGACCAATTTAGTGCGGTCGTTGAGCAGCTTTTCGTATTCCGCGAAGACGAGTTGGCCGCGATCGTCGATGGGCACCACGCGCAGGGTCGCCCCCTTGGCCTCGCACAGCATTTGCCAGGGAACGATGTTGGAATGATGCTCCATGTGCGAGATGACGATCTCGTCGCCGGGGCCGACGCGCGCCTGGCCAAAGCTATGGGCGACGAGATTGATCGCCTCGGTGGTGCCGCGCGTGAAGACGATCTCCTCCACTTTTGAAGCGTTCAGAAACTGTTGAACTTTATGGCGCGCCGCCTCGAAGTCGCGCGTGGCCCGTTGGCTGAGGTCGTGGACGCCGCGATGGACGTTGGCGTTGTCGTCGGCGTAATAGCGCTGCAGGGCGTCGAGGACGGCGCGCGGTTTCTGCGTGGTGGCGGCGTTGTCGAGATAGATCAAAGGCTTGCCGTGGATCTTTTGATCGAGCGCCGGGAAGTCGTGGCGCAGCCGGGCGAAATCGACGGCGGCGGACTTCCATGGTTTGCCGTTCAGCACGATGCTCATGAGATTTCCGGTGCCTCCTCGTGGCGTGGCAACCCCTGCGACGCCAGCAGCAGTTCCTCGAGTTGAGCGCGGATCGGCGGCACGGGAATGCGGCCGATCACGTCGTTGGCGAAGGCGAAAGTGAGCAAGCCGCGCGCCTCGGCCAGGCCGATGCCGCGCGAACGCAGGTAGAAGACCATGGCGTCGTCGAGTTGGCCGACCGTGGCGCCGTGCGTGCATTTCACGTCGTCGGCGAAAATCTCCAACTGCGGCTTGGTGTTAATAACCGCGTCTTCGGATAGCAATAAGGTCTTATTGGTCTGCTTGGCGTCTGTCTTTTGCGCGTCTTCCCGGACGAATATCTTGCCGTTGAAAACG
>JBBSES010000562.1:0-3419 GCA_038239465.1 Gemmatales bacterium | reverse complement strand
GCTTACGAGGCCCCGCTCGCCGGAGAGCTATCAAACCACTTGATTCGAAGCGCGCACATCGATGGGCGCATGCTTGCGCAAAATCTCCGCCGCCTCGTCTTGCCGAGAGCCGGCCTGGACGGCGAGTACGCAGCGTCCCGCCTTAGCTTCCTTCGCCAGATGGCCGGCGTCTTCCTCGGTCATGCCCATGGCGAGAAACGGCCCCGCGAAGGTGCCAAGCGTGGCGCCGGCCGCGGCGCCCATGGCGGCGACGGCGAAAGCGCCCGGTAGGGCCACGGCCAGGGGGGGAAAAGCGATGGCCGCGATGGTGCCCGCCACGGCTCCGGCGACCCCGCCGCCCACCGCGCCGCCGACGGCCCCGTCGGTCGCCGCGCCTTCGTGTTCGGTTTCCGGGGTGGTCGCCGACCGCAGCGGTTGGCCCGCCGCCGCCATGGCGATGCTCTCCCGAGAAAAGCCGGCGTGCATCAATTCGCCGAGCGCCGATTCCGCTGATTCCCGGTCAGCGAAGACGCCGACGACGGGCTTGTGTTCTGGCATCATGTCTAATTCTCCGCGAGCCAAAGAGCGATAACGTGACTCTTACCAATGCAAGCCGTGTGCCGTCCGCTCACTCGTTTTTCGCCGCCGCGTCGGTGCCGGGCATCGGCAGCGGCGGCTTGTCGGGCAACGTGTAGTGCTTCTCAACGATTTCGCGCATGCGTTCCCGGCCGGCGCGCGGCGATTCTTCCGGTGCCGTCTCGAGCGCCGCCGCCTCGGTCGCCAGGATGTCGTCCTTGATGCGCTCGCGGAACCAGCGCGAATAGTCGCCCGCGGCCAGGTGGAACTTCCAGGTATCGTCGTCCACGCCGTCGGCCAGTTCCAGGAACGCGAACAGGTTTTGCGCCCGCAGGTTGAGCTTCCCCTCTGCCCCGCGGAAATAGAAGCTGCGTTCCGGCGGCAACTCGCCCTCGGCGTATTTGCGCGTGTGCCGGCGCCGCTCCAATTTGCTGGGAACGAGCTTGACGGGCACCATCTTCTTCGTTAGCCGCGACCAGAAGAGGACCTCGCCGTCGCCGAGTTCGACGGGTTTCTCGTTGACGGCCGTTTCTCCTAACGCCGTGCGGAACTGCTCGACGGTATCGTCGGGATCCTTGCCGACGGCCAGGATCACGTCCACGCTTTCCATGGCGGCGCGCGTCACTTGATTGGGATGCACGGTGATGAAGAGCGTGCGCTTGAGGTCGTGCAACACGTCGGCGCCCGGCTCCCACGACACGGGCAAGAGATGATGGGCCTCGTCGATCAGCAGCCAGTGAGGCCGGCCGGTGCGGGCACGCATTTCCTGCAAGCGCGGCAACAGTGTCAGGAAGAACGAGGGGCGATCCGCGACCTTCAGGCCGACCATGTTGACCACCGCGTTTTGCTCCGGCTGGGCCAGCACTTGCAGGACTTCATCGACGGTCGGCCCCTGGCGATAGGCGCCGAGCGTAACGGCCTCTTTCAAGTTCTCGTAATCGCCTTCGGGATCGATGATGCAGTATTGATATTTATGCTCGATGAGGCGTTCGAGGATACTGGTGGCGGCGGTCGATTTGCCGCTGCCGGACGGCCCGGCGACCAGGACGCTTTGGCCATAGCAGGGAAGGCTCACCTCGGAGCCATCGGCCGCGTGACCGAGAAGCAACTGATGCCGATTGAGCCGGCCTTCGATCGTCTTCAAGTCGTTTTCCACGAGTTCATCGATCAACTCGGCCACGCCGGCGCCGCGCTCGCCGTGCGTGACCCAGTCGGCCCGTTCCTTCAACGACGGCAGGGCGTTGGCGACGGCGACGGCACATTCGCACAAGGCGAGGAACGCATGGTCGTTCTCGGCGTCGCCGATGCCGACGGCCTCATGCGGCGATAGACCCAGTTCGTGCAGCGCCGCCGTCAGCCCGGCCGCCTTATTGACGCCGGCCGGCAATGCCATGACCGCGTCCTTGTTAAAGATCACCTGGTAATCGAGGCCGAGGTCGCGGATGGCTTCGAGAACGGCGGTTTCGTGCGGCCGCCAGGTGGCCAGGATCGACCGGCCCACCGACAGCGGCGCCACGCCCTTCTCCTTCAAGCGGTTGACGAGGTTCTCCGGCGGCGGCTTGCACAGGTCCTTCTCTTCGCGCGTCTCGGGCCGATAGAGCAAGGCGCCGTTCTCGGCGACGACGCGCGCGAAGAGGGTGATTTGCGGGAGCAACGGCAACAATTCGTGCAATTCCCGGCCGGTGGCCAGGACCAGCTTGCGCCCGGTGGCAAGCAGCCGTTCGAGGGCTGCCAGGGTGGTGTCATCGACCTTACCATCGTGGGCGAGGGTGCCGTCGTAATCGACGACGAGGACTTGATAGCGCATGGCGAATCTCCATGTAGTTTAGGTCGATACCGTCTTGGCCCAGCAGCGCAGCACCTCGGCGACGCTCCACGCTTGGGCCACGCAGCCGCGCGGCGCATACGGCGCCTCGGCGTCGAACACTTCCGACACCGAGCCGATGCACGCCTGGCCCAGGTGCGCGGTGAAGCCGTCCAGAAATTTTCGGGCGCCCGCGCGGTCGTCGTCGTGGACCTTCAGCCAGGCGTCGATGAATGGGCCGATGAGCCAGGCCCAGACCGTCCCCTGGTGGTAGGCGGCGTCGCGCGTGCGCAGGTCGCCGTCGTACTGCGACTTGTAATCGGGATGGCCCGGAGCGAGCGAGCGCAAACCCACCGGCGTCAACAAGCGCTCGGCCGCCACGTCGAGGACCGCCGGCCAATGCTTGCTGTCGAGGACCGCGTGCGGCAGCGCGATGGCGAACAGTTGATTCGGCCGACATGCGTCGTCGTCGCCGTTTTCGCCATCGACCACGTCATAGAGGTAGCCCGTGCCCTCGTTCCAGAAACGGCGATTGAAGCTGTCTCGCGCTCGTTCGGCATGGCGGGCCAGCTGCCCCGCGGTCTTCTCGTCGCGCTCCTCGCGGCACCAGCCTTCGAGCAGGCGAAGGGCGTTGTACCACAGAGCGTTGATCTCGACGGCCTTGCCGCGCCGCGGCGTCACCACCCAGTCGCCGACCTTGGCGTCCATCCAGGTCAGTTGATACCCCTCGGCCCCCTGGCGCAAGAGGCCATCGTCGGGATCGACGCCGATGCCGAAGCGGGTGCCGCGCAGATGATGCTCGACGATGTCGCGCAAGGTCGGCAACAGCAGGCGCAAAGTTTCGCGGTCGCCGGTGGTGGCCAGGTAGCGGTCGATGGCGTGGAAATACCAGAGGGTGGCGTCGGCCGTGTGATAGAGGCCCTCGCGCTCGCCTTCGGGGAAGAGGTTGGGCAGCAGGCCATCGCGGACGTAGTGGGCGAACGTCCGCAGGATGAAGCCGGCTTCGTTATGACGGCCGGTTGTCAGCGTCAGCCCTTCGAGGCTGATCATGGTGTCGCGG
>JBBSES010000561.1:0-3421 GCA_038239465.1 Gemmatales bacterium | reverse complement strand
CTCGTCATCGTTTTTGATCTTTCTCAATAGCCGTAGCGTATCCCATACCCCGGCATCGGCGCGGGGCCATAGCCCGGAGCGCCATAGCCCGGAGCGCCATAACCTGGCATGGGGCCATAATTCGGCTGATAGCCGGTCGGCGTCAGGCGCGGCGCCGGCATCATCTGCCGCGGCATCGCCTGCACGTTCGGCATCGGCATCGGCGCGGCGGTGTTGACCGGCGCTTGCGGCTGCACGGCCGGCAGAGGAGCGCCGACCGTCGTGGGTGGCGCCATCAGCGGGGGTGCGGCCGCGCAGCCGCCGGGGCCGCACGAGCCATCGCCACAGGACGGGCCACACGTTGGGCCGCCGCTTGGCGCCTGGCAGGAACTATTGCAGCAAGTGCCGCACGACCACAGGCACGGGTTGCAACCTGGCTGGCAGCAGGGTACGCAGCAGAAGGGGCTGAACGCATTCGGTTGGCAACACTTGCACCGGCAGTGATAACAGGCGCAACCCCAACCCCAGGCGGCGGCGGGCCGCGCGTCGAGGCCGACCGCGACCAGGCTCAAGCAGGCGATGGCGAGGAGTTTCTTCATGAGTGGATGACTCTCGGCAAGGTGTCCGGCGGGCGATGCCCGTCTGTTCCTCCGTGACGGGCACGCGCCCGTTTTCCACCGGAACTATAGCCGCCGTTGGCTCACCTGGAGGGCAATGCGCCCGTGAATTTCAAGCCGTTGAGGCTTCGCGGCCGGGCGCCAACCACAGATCACGCCCGATTGCTGGGAACCGGGTATCTTGATGCAAATGAGGGAACGGCGATGGGATTTTTCGAAAAGAGTTGAAGTCGCGGCGTCAGGTCGCTTTCTCCCCCAACAAACCGATCAGGCCGTCGCGGCCCAGGGTCAGCGGTTTGCCGCCGACTTCCAGTTCGAAGAGACTGTCCAACGGCCGATAAGCGCGGATGAAGACGATGGCGCCGGGAACGAGTCCTAACTCGTGCCAGCGACGCAGCCTTTCCGGGTTGTCGTCCTGCACCTCGCGGATGACGACGCGGTCGCCTTCCTGAAACGTCGCTAGCTTGTGCAACCGCCGGGGGGCAATGACGCCCTCGCGCGTCGGAATCGGGTGGCCGTGCGGGTCTTCGAGCGGTTCGCCCAGGTGGACAGCCAACGCCTGCTCCAGGCGCGGCGAGATGGCGTGTTCCAGCGCCTCGGCCTCCGCGTCCACCTCGCTCCAGTCGAGACCCAGCACGCGGGTCAAGAAGAGTTCGACCAGGCGATGACGGCGTATGACGCGACGCGCTTCGGTGAGGCCCGGCCCGGCCAGACGGGCACCGCGGCCCGGTTCGTAGGTGATCCAACCGGCTTCCGCGAGGCGCTTGAGCATCCCCGTCACCGAGGGGGGGCGCACGCCGAGACGCCCGGCGATGGCCACCGTCGTCACTATCTCCGCGTCGCCGCCGAGACGGTGGATGGCCTTCAGGTAATCCTGCACGGCTTGGGTCGGCTCGGACATGGTCGATGTTCGGGGGGCCCAGGGATCGATCCGTGCGCCGCGTCCGTCGGGGATTGTAAACGATAACCGGCCCGCGAAAATCGAAATCTCGGCGTCAATGCGTCAGCGCGTAGGTTAGCCACAGCGATAGGCCAAAACCGACGCGCAGCCCCATTTGCGTCACGACCCACCAAAGACTGGTGTTGATCAGTTTGCTCGCCTCGACCAATGCTTTCTGCACCTCGACGCGGACCATTTGCCGAGGATTGATGGTGCCGAGCGTGAAGAAGTGGACCACCGGCGCGGTCCACGAACGCAGCCAGTATTCCGCTTCGTCGAGATATTTGCTTAACTCGTGCCGGTCAATCGGGCTGACGGCGATGAGGAACCAGGTATCGACGGCGAGCATGGCGGCGCCGAAGCCGAGGACGAACGGCCAGCTGAGCCAGTGGTCGGCGACCACGGCCGGCGTCGTATTCGCGGTGGGCATGACGTACTTCGAGGCGACGTAGTTGATCGCCATCAACGACAGGGCCACCAGCGCCGGCAAATAGGTCTGCCACGTGAGGAAGATGGTGCCGTGCTGCTTCACCAGCTGGAACAATCGTGGCCAACGCCCCGGCACGGTGAGGACCAATCCGCCGACGGCGCGATATTGCTCCGTGCGGCGATAGAGACTGGCCAGGAACATCATGGCCAGGTAGAAGCTGAAGAGGTGAATCAGGTTAATGTGCCAGAACCCGTTCATGGTAAAAAAGGGAATGGGAGCACCGACGTGGAAGCGCGTCCCACATGAACGCGAATGGATGCAGACTTCGAAGAAGTGATTTGGCCCACTGGCGTGAAATGTACCGAAGCAAGCCGCAACGTGTCTACGCCGAGTTGCCCCATGAAAACGACATCCTGGCTGGCCGCGGCCTTTTTCTCCATCGGCCTGGGCGCCGCGGTCGCTTATTTATGGGTCCCGCATGTAGCGGCTTATCTAGCCAACACGATTCCGGAGGGCACTTCGGGGACCTACGTGCTGGTGGCTCGACACGACCTTCGAATCAATACACGTCTGTCCAGGCCAATCTTGCTTCGGACAAGACTCAAAGAGTCCTTCGCGTGTTGCGTAGCCAGGGTGCGGACGGCGCCGGCGCCAGCAAGGCCCGCGTGGACATTTGGTATTACGGAAAGACGCGCATCCTCTTAATTCGAGACGCGCTAATTATCGATGTTGATCGGGGCGGCGAGGATAAGGAAGTGATGGAACTCACCCTTGTCATTCGAGGCCAAGACTGCCAAAAGTTGGTACTTGCGAGAGCGCCGGGATCGGTGCGGCTTGCGCTGAGTTGCGGGCCGGCGAGCGGGGGTCGTTAGCCCCCTGTGGCGAAGCACGGGAGCTAACGCCCCCCCGCTGGCCGCGACAGCAAGAAAAGCGGCGCATTCAATATGCGCGGGTGTCAATAACGATCTATTTACCGGGAAGCGCCGCTGCTAACCGTTAGCACGGTTGCCCACTCCGTATTTTTCAGCTTCGCCCCCGCCGCCTTGTCGATGAGCCAAACTAGTTCGCCATTCGTCGGCTGAATGGTCTGCGACGGCAGCCGATCCGGGTCGGACGGTCCTTCCAACACTTCAGCAAGCACGTCTTGCTTGTCGGCGCCGGCCACCAGGAAGACGACCCGCGCCGCCGCGTTCAGCAGCGGCTTGGTGAAGGTCATCCGGTCGGTCTTGAACTTATCGACGTGGTTGACGACGACCCAGCGCGTCGTCTCGGCGAGCGCCTTGGTATGCGGAAAGAGCGACGCCGTGTGGCCGTCCGGTCCCATACCCAAAAACACCAGATCGAATGATGGCGGCGGCCCGTCCGGCGCGACGCCGAAGACCTTGGCGATATGCACTTGATAGTCGCGCGCCGCCTGGTCGCGGTCGCTTCCTTCCGCCATCATGCGATGCACCT
>JBBSES010000560.1:0-3423 GCA_038239465.1 Gemmatales bacterium | reverse complement strand
GGCGCCGTCCTGACGCCTCGTCTGAGGCAATTACTATGGGGTCGCCCGGTGCCCGAAAGGGGCACGCCGGTAAATGGAGGGAATGGACCCTCTCGCGACAACGGGGAGGGAGAGGAATGGCCCTCTCCCTTACCCACTACCAACTGGCACACAGGCCCGTCGATCTTGCCGCAGCCGGGGTTTCAGCGTTTACTGACGCTGCACCCC
Organism: Gemmatales bacterium; assembly: GCA_038239465.1. Taxonomy (GTDB): domain Bacteria; phylum Planctomycetota; class Planctomycetia; order Gemmatales; family Gemmataceae; genus JBBSES01. Next base: position 3,216 of record JBBSES010000560.1, on the reverse strand, counting down.
AAGCGACTCCTCGCCTCGGAGATCCGAGTATGGCCCCCAAGCGCTATCTCTCCCCTCGCTGGCTTCTGCTCACCCTCACCGCCCTGGCCTTCGCGATAGTTCTTCCCTTCACCGGACGGACCGCCGCGGAGCGCCCGCCCGCAAAGCTCGAACTTCCCGCCGACTACCTCAAAGCGCTCTCCTGGCGCAGCATTGGCCCGGCCAACATGGGCGGACGCATCGTTGCCCTCGCCGTCCATGAGGCCGATCCCTCGACCTGGTGGGTCGCTACCGCGTCGGGCGGGCTGCTCAAAACCAGCAACAACGGCACCACCTTCGAGCATCAGTTCGACCGCGAGTCCACCGTCTCCATTGGCGATGTCGCCGTGGCGGCCTCGAACAAGGACGTCGTCTGGGTCGGCACCGGCGAGAACAATCCGCGCAACTCCGTCTCGTATGGCGATGGCGTCTACAAGTCCGTCGATGGCGGCAAAACGTGGAAGAACATGGGCCTCACCAAAAGCTTCCAGATCGGCCGTGTCGTCATCCATCCCACAAACCCCGACATCGTTTACGTCGGCGCTCTCGGCCGGCTCTACGGACCCAGCGAGGAACGCGGACTCTTCAAGACCATCGACGGCGGCAAGACCTGGCAGAAACTGCTGTATATCGACGATAAGACCGGCGTCATCGAATTGAAGATGAGTCCCGGCGATCCCGAGACGCTCCTGGCCGCAACCTATGAACGAGCGCGCGACGGCTACGACGCCAACGATCCGGCCAAGAAATGGGGCGCCGGCAGCGGCCTGCATCGCTCGACCGATGGCGGCAAGACCTGGACGAAGGTGACAAAGGGCCTGCCAACGTCGAAGCTCGGCCGCATCGGTCTCGACTTCTATCGCAAGGACCCGCGCATCGTCTTTGCCATTGTCGAATCGGAGAAGATCGGCATGGGACCGGCGCCCGCGACGAGTATCGCCTTCATGGGCATCACCGGCCAGGACCGCGACAAGGGCGCCGAACTGATGTCCATCACCATCGGCGGGCCGGCTGACAAGGCGGGCCTCAAACCGGGCGACGTCATCACCGGCATCGACGACAAGACGATCAAGTCGTACCGCGAGTTGACCGAACAGATCCGCGCCCACATGGGCGGCGACAAGATCAAGGTGACACGCAAACGCGAACAGGAGACAAAGGTTGTCGAGGTCACCCTCGGCACTCGCGGCGGTCCGGGAGCGCCGATGGGCAGCGGCGATCGGCCTTACGGCTCCAACCTCGGCGGCCAGCGTGAAAACGCCCAGAACGAACAGGGCAAGGACGGCTTCCAGTACGGCGGCGTTTATCGCTCGAACGATGCGGGCGAGACGTGGACGCGCATCAACAGCGTCAATCCCCGGCCAATGTACTTCAGCCAGGTCCGCGTCGATCCAACGGACGAGAAGAATGTGTATGTTCTCGGCATTGCCCTGTATCGCTCGAGCAATGGCGGCGAGACGTTTCGTTCCGATGGCGGCAAGGGAGCGCATGCCGATCACCATGCCCTGTGGATCGATCCGCGCGACGGCCGGCACATGATCCTCGGCAACGATGGCGGCATCTACGCCAGCTACGACCGTACCAATCACTGGGACCATCTCAACACGATGGCCATCGGCCAGTTCTATCACGTCGCCGTCGATTCCCGGCCGCTCTATCACGCTTACGGCGGCTTGCAGGACAACGGCACCTGGGGCGGACCGGCACGCACGCGCTCACCGCTAGGCCCGATCAATGAAGACTGGATTCACATTGCCGGCGGCGATGGCTTCGGCTGCCGCGTCGATCCCAACGATCCCGATCTCGTCTACTTCACCAGCCAATGGGGCAACCTGGGCCGGCGCAACCTGCGGACGCGCGAACTCATTCGCTTCAAGCCGCAAGCGCCGCGCGGGGCCGCCGAGTATCGCTACAACTGGAACACGCCCTTCCTCGTCTCGGCTCACGATTCGCGCGTCTTCTACGCGGCGGGCAACTTCGTCTTCAAGTCCACCGATCGAGGCAAGGACCTGAAGCCCATCTCCGCCGATATCACCGCCACGCCGAAAGGCAGCGCCACCGCCCTCGCCGAGTCGCCGAAGAACGCCGACGTGCTGTACGCCGGCAGCGATGACGGCTACCTCTGGGTGACGCGCGACGGCGGCAGGAAATGGACCAACGTCACCAACAACGTCGGGCTGCCGGGACTGCGGCACGTCTCCAGTATCGAGGCGTCGCGCCAGGTCGAGGGCCGGGTGTATGTCGTCTTTGACGCTCATCGCAGTGATGACGATCGCCCGTATGTGTATGTCTCGGAGGATTTCGGCGCACAGTGGAAGCCGCTGCACGGCGGACTGCCGCAGTGGGGGACGACGCGCGTCCTGCGCGAGGACATCGAGAACCCCAACCTCCTCTACCTGGGTACGGAGTTCTTCCTGTTCTGCTCGCTGGATCGCGGCCAGACATGGATGAAGCTGAACAACAACCTGCCGACGGTGGCCATTCACGAAGTCGCCCAGCATCCGACGGCCGGCGAGATCGTGGCGGCAACGCATGGCCGCAGTTTGTGGGTCCTCGACGTGACGGCCTTGCGACAGATCACACTCACGACGCAGGCAGACGCCGCGACGCTGCTCAAACCGGCGACGACGGTGCGCTGGCTGCCCGATCCGTCGCGCGGCCGGACCAACCGCCGCTTCGTCGGCGACAATCCGGAACCGGGCGCGAGTTTGTTCTTCGTGCTGGCGAAGAAGGCGGACAAGGTCGGCCTGAAGATCGTCGATGGCATGGGCCGAGTCGTGCGCGAACTGGACGCTCCGAAGACGGCCGGACTGCATCGCGTGGGCTGGGACTTGACGGGACGGCCGCCGCGCGGCACTCCGGTCGCGGCGGGGACCTATCGAGTGGTGCTGGCGGTCGATGGCGCCGAACTGACGCAGCCGCTCAAGATCGAAAACGATCCCGCCGCGCCGCCGGGAGGCGTCGGCCTGGAATGGGACGAGGTGAAAACGAAAGAGATCGAGATCGATTGACGGGTGGGCAGATTTCGGCCGGGTGCGGTTCTGCGCTGGAACCCATGAAGGACCGACGGTGAAATAACGGGTTGGCGGGGTGGGGTGATGGGGGGGGGGGCGGGGGGGCGGCAAGACCCCACCCCCACGACACCCCAACCAAACAAACCCCCCACCCGTTTTTTTTTTTTGTGATCGCGCCAACAGC
>JBBSES010000559.1:0-3424 GCA_038239465.1 Gemmatales bacterium | reverse complement strand
CTCGGCATCGGCACGACGACGGGAACCCTCATCCCGCCCCTGTGGGAGAACTATGCCCATCCGCTCGGTTTCGTGCTGCCGTTCGTGCCGTTCATCGCCTGGGGTTGGTCCGGCATCGACACGCGCTTGAAAGCGATCTTCCTGACGCTGACGCCGTTGTTGTTGCTCAGCAACCTCTGCTGGGGTTGGCTGTACGAGTCGCGCAACTACGTGCCGCTGTTGCCGGTGCTGGCGACGATGGCGCTGGCCGGCGTGGTGGGGCAATCGCGCGAACCGCGCGACTCGACGCTGGCATCGGGGTTGGATGCGGGATAGAAACGGAAGAGATCTTCTTCCGCACCCTTTCGACGGGAGCCGTCCCTTGAGTGCATGGCCCGCCACTTCGCCGCGCTTCGCCGCGATCTCGTTCGTCGCTCTCGCACTCGTCTTCGGATTGGCGACGGGCCAGGTGCAGCCGCCGGCTCTAACGCCCGACGAGGCCGTCAAAGCCATGCAAGTCGCCGACGGCTTCCAGGTCAAAGTCGTCGCCGCCGAGCCGCTCGTCCGCAAGCCGGTAACGATGTCGTTCGATGGCCGCGGCCGTTTGTGGGTCATCCAGTATCTGCAATATCCCAGCCCCGCCGGACTGAAAGCCGTCACGATCGATCAATACCTGCGCACCACCTACGACCGCATCCCCGAGCCGCCGCCGAAGGGACCGAAGGGGGCCGACCGCATCACCATCCTCGAAGACCCCGACGCCACTGGCCGGTTCCGCAAGGCCAAGGATTTCCACGTCGGCATGAACCTCGCCAGCGGCATGTGCCTGGGACACGGCGGCGTCTTCGTCGCGCAGCCGCCTTACCTGCTCTTCTACGCCGACCGCGACCGCGACGACAAACCCGACGGCGATCCCGAAGTGCTGCTCTCCGGCTTCGGCATGGAGGACGCGCACGCCTTTCCCAACTCGCTGCAATGGGGGCCGGACGGCTGGCTCTATGGGGCGCAGGGCAGCACCGTCACCTCGAACGTGCGCGGCATCGAGTTCCAGCAGGGCATATGGCGCTATCACCCGCGCACCAAGGAATTCGAGCTATTCGCCGAGGGCGGCGGCAACACATGGGGCGTCGATTTCGATCGGCACGGCAACTTGCTCGCCGGCACCAACTGGGGCGGCCAAGCGTTGCTCCATCAGGTGCAAGGCGGCTATTACGTCAAAGGCTTCGGCAAGCACGGGCCGCTGCACAATCCGCACACCTTTGGCTATTTCGAGCACGTCCCCTATCAGGGCTTCAAGGGCGGCCACGTCACTTGCGGCGGCATCGTCTACACCGGCGATAGTTTCCCCGAGCAATATCGCAATCAATACATCGCCTGCAATCTGCTCTCCAACGCCCTCTACTGGCATCGGCTTGAAGCCAAGGGTTCCACGTTCGCGGCGAAACATGGCGGCGATCTGGCGATGACCGCCGACACCTGGTTTCGGCCCGTCGATCTGCTCGTCGGGCCGGATGGCTCGGTATACGTGGCCGATTGGTGCGACAAGCGCGCCAACCACGTCGATCCGGTGGACAACTGGGACCGAACCAAGGGCCGCATCTACAAGATCGAGGCCAACGGCACCAAGCCGGTCAAGGAGTTCAACCTCGACAAGCTCGCTAGCAAAGACCTTTTGCCCCTATTGAAACATCCGAACGACTGGTACACGCGCGAGGCACGGCGGATTTTGGCCGAGCGCCGCGATAACGCAGTCATCCCCGATTTGACGAAGCTGGTGCGCGATAACAAGGATCAATTGGCCGTCGAAGCGTTATGGGCCTTGTACGTCAGCGGCGGCTTCACCGACGCCTTGGCCGGCGAGTTCCTCAACCACGCCAACGACGCCGTCCGCGTCTGGTCGGTGCGCTTCCTGGGCGACGCGAAAAAGGTGTCCCCGGCCCTGTGCGAGCGCCTCATCGCCACGGCGAAGAAAGACCCAAGCGCCGCGGTTCGCAGCCAGCTGGCATGTAGCAGTAAGCGCCTGCCGGCGAAAGACGGCTTGGCCATCGTCCGCGAGTTGTTGCAGCGCTCGGAAGACGTCGATGACCCGCACATTCCCATGCTTCTCTGGTGGGCCATCGAGGACAAGGCGATCAGCGACCGCGACCTGGTGTTGTCGCTACTCGACCAGCCCGCGGCCTGGCAATCGCCGATCATCGCCAGGTGGGTCGTCGAACGGCTCGGACGGCGCTACATGGCGGGCGGCACCGACGCCGATTTGCGCACCTGCACCCAACTGTTCGATGGCGCCCCCGGTCCCGCCGAAGTCGATGCGCTGGTTCGCGGCATGGAAAAGGCGCTGGAAGGCCGGCACTTCAAGAAGGTGCCGGCCACATTGGAGCAGCATTTAACGGCGCTTACCGCCAAGCAGCCAAAGAGCCTGACGCTGTTGCGTTTCGCGCTTCGACTCGGCAGCGAACCGGCGTATCACGCCACATTGCGGCGGGTGAACGATACGAAATCACCCGTGACGGAGCGCATCGGCCTCATTGAAATCCTCGGACAAATGGGCAAGGAAGACAGCATTGCCCCCTTGCTCAAGCTCCTGCCCGCGAGCGAGGACGCGAAAGTTCGGCTAGCGGCGCTGTCGGCGCTGCAACCCTTCCCCGATGCCAAAGTCGCGGCGATGGTGCTGGAACTGTATCCAACCATGCCAACGGACATGAAGGCGCGAGCGCAAACATTGCTGTGCAACCGGGCGCCGTCCGCGTTGGCCTTCCTCAAGTCCGTGGACGCCGGCCGCATCCGCAAGGAGGAAGTGCCGCTCGACCAGCTGCAGCGCATCGCCCTCTTCAAGAACAAAGAGTTGACGGCACTCCTGGAAAAGCACTGGGGCAAGATCGGCGCCCAGTCCAACGGCGAGAAACGCAGCCGCATGGCCAGCATCCGCAACATCCTGCGCAACGGCAAGGGCAACGCCGACAATGGCAAGACGCTCTTTACCAAGCATTGCGCCACCTGCCATACGCTGCACGGCGCCGGCAACAAGATCGGCCCCGACCTAACCACGGCCGACCGCAAGAATCTCGATTTCCTGCTCACCAGCATCGTGGACCCGAGCGCCTTCATCCGGCCCGAGTTCGTCGCCTATAGCGTCGAAACCAAGGACGGCCGCGTCCTCACGGGATTGGTCGTCGAGTCGTCGCCGAAGTCAGTGACGTTGCTCAACGCCAAGAATGAGAAGATCGTGTTATCTCAGGACGCCATCGAGGAGATGAATCCGTCGAGCGTATCGCTAATGCCGGAAGGGATTCTCAATCCGCTTGACGACCAGGAGATACGAGATTTGTTGGGGTATTTGCAGAGTAATGTTATGGCACTCGGGGGGCGTTAGCCCCCCGAGTGTTCGCTCTCGGGGGACTAACGCCCCCCGCTCGCCGAAGACTTCTTACGAGGAGAGTTTGTG
>JBBSES010000558.1:0-3436 GCA_038239465.1 Gemmatales bacterium | reverse complement strand
GCCCGTGATGAGCAGGTCGGCATCGACTTTGGCCAGGAACGCGGCCACGTGTTCCGATCGAGTGTCGCGGCCCCACAAAAGCGAATAGACGGAGCCCCCCGGTTTCACATCGTCGATTTCGGTCTCGTCGCGCTCGAGCGCCGCCGGATCAAAAGTTAATAGGCGCGTGGCCGGCGGCAGGCTGTGACTGAGAAAGACGCGGTTGGCCGTGCGGATCGCCAGCGGCAACACCGCGAACAGTTGGCGATACGCGGCGTAGATATCTTGGGCGCGCTCGGCGTAGGCGCTCACTAGACCCTGATAAAATAGGGCGTTGAGGTACTCGTCCCCCTTGGCGATGCGCTGCCCGGTCCATTCGGCCATTTCGTGGTTGCCCAGGAGCATGTGGACCTGGCGCGGGTACTGACACTTGAGTGTCGCCAGCACGTCGATCAGCTGGTGCGACTTGTCGCCGCCGGTAGGATAACGATAGGGGCCGTGAACCAGTTCCTGCACCACCAGATGACGGTTCGGGAACTTAGCCAGGTCGGCCTTTTCCATGAGCGCGCGAAAGTTGTTCAAGCTGCCGTGGAGATCGCCGGCAATCAAGACCTCGGCGGCATCGACGAGACGGATGACGCGGCCGACGCGGCCCGGCGTATCGCGGCAGGCGCGGACGGCTTGCTGAAAAGAGCGAAGCAGACGGTCGGGGTTCGGCATGAGGGGGAAACGCGGCGGGTGACGGTTATTCCGGGCGTATTACGATTGTGGGCCGCGAATCGGCGAAATGCAAACCGGAACGAAATGGCGGCATCTCGTTCTTCCTCGATTTTCACCCTTGCCGGTCGGGCCGGCTTTGCGGAGAATTTTCATCGTATCTTAATGTTCGGTCGCGCGGCGCGGATCGACGCCGTCGGAGAGGAATGTGGGTAAGTCGGCTAAAGTACGGGAGAATTTCCGGCCAGGGATGATTGCAGGTGCTATCCTTCCTAAGTCGGCTTATCGCGGCCGGCCGTGCCTCCGAGTTCGCTGGCCCCGCCGTCCCGCCTTTCTCCCTCAATCGTCCGGGGGAGGTTCGAGACTATCATGGACCTGGCCCGGAACCTCAAGATCGATAGCGTCTCGCGGTTGCAGCCGACGCCGCCCTACCACGTCCGGCCCGAGCAGACCGTCGCCGAGGCCATCGAGACCATGCGCCTTCATGGCGTGGGTTGCCTCCTGGTGTGCCGCGACGAATTGCTAGTCGGGGTGTTCACCGAGCGCGACCTGATGCGCCGCGTCCTCGCCGTGGGCAAGCCGCTGGCCACACCCGTGGCCGACTGCATGACGCCCGAGCCGGTTTCCGTCCGTCCCAAAGATCCCATTAGTGTCGCCGTGCGCCGCATGGAAGAGGGCGGCTATCGCCATTTGCCCGTGGTGGACGAACGCGGCGTGCCGACCGGCGTGTTGTCCGTGAGGCGAATCATTCATTACTTGGTCGAGCATTTTCCGTCTACTATTTACAACTTACCCCCCGACCCCGGCGTCGTGCCGCAGGAGCGCGAAGGCGCGTGACCCCGGGACCGAGCCATTTTCGAGGTGGTGTGTGTTATGCCAGCGTCGAACGTATCCGTCGAACCCGCTCCCGCTGCCCGGCGGGCGTCTTCCGTCCAAGAGATCGATTCGGTCACGATCCGTTTCTGCGGCGACTCCGGCGACGGCATGCAGTTGGCCGGCACCCAGTTCACCAACGCCTCGGCCATTTTGGGCAACGATGTCGCCACGTTCCCCGACTTCCCCGCCGAAATCCGCGCCCCCGCCGGCACTTTGGCCGGCGTTTCCGGTTTTCAGGTTCACTTCAGCAGCCACGAGATTCATACCCCCGGCGATCAGCTGAACACGCTCGTCGCCATGAATCCCGCGGCGCTTAAGACCAACCTGAAAGACCTCGAACAGGGCGGCATTCTGATCGTCAACAGCGACGCCTTCGCGCCCAACGATCTCTCCAAGGCCGGCTACAAGAGCAATCCCCTCGAAGACGGCTCGCTCAAGGGCTATCGCCTCTTCAAGATTCCGATCAACACGCTCAATCGCGACGCCGTGGCCGCCTTGAAGCTCAGTCCGCGCGAGGCCGACCGCTGCAAGAACTTCTTCGCGCTCGGCCTCGTCTATTGGCTCTACGAGCGTTCGCCCGAGCCGACGCTGCGTTGGATTCAGCAGAAGTTCGGCAAGAACCCGGCCGTCCAGGAAGCGAATAGCCGCACCCTGAAAGCCGGCATGAACTACGGCGACACGACCGAAACGATGCCGGTGCATTACCGCGTGCCCAAGGCCGTCATTCCGCCGGGCGTCTACCGCAAGATCACCGGCAACGAGGCGATCGCACTGGGCCTCGTCTCCGCCGCCACGCTGTCCAACACGCCGCTCGTCTACGCCAGCTATCCCATCACGCCGGCCAGCGATATCTTGCACGCCCTCGCCGACTACAAGCGTTATGGCGTCCGCACCATGCAGGCCGAGGACGAGATCGCCGCGATGGGCATGGCCATCGGCGCCGCCTTCGGCGGCGCCCTCGGCGTCACCGCCACCAGCGGCCCAGGCATCTGCCTCAAGGCCGAGGCGATGGGCCTTGCCGTCATGACCGAACTGCCCTGCGTCATCATCGACGTGCAGCGCGGCGGCCCCAGCACCGGACTGCCCACCAAGACCGAGCAAGCCGACCTGTTGCAAGCGATGTACAGCCGCAACGGCGAGTGCCCGATCGCCATCGTCGCCCCCTGCTCGCCGGCCGACTGCTTCGCCATGGTCTTCGAGGCCGTCCGTATCGCCTTCCGCTTCATGACGCCGGTCGTGCTGCTCTCCGACGGCTACTTGGCCAACGGCGCCGAACCGTGGCTCATCCCCAAGATTGAGGACTTGCCCAAGATCAAGGTCGAGCATCCGACGGTATCCAACGGCAACGGCCACGGCTTCCTGCCCTACCAGCGCGACCAACGCCTCGTCCGTCCGTGGGCCATCCCCGGCACGGCTGGCCTCGAACATCGCCTCGGCGGCCTGGAAAAGGAAGACATCACGGGCAACGTCAGCTACGACCCGGCCAACCACGAACACATGGTTCACGTCCGCGCCCAGAAGATCGCCAACATCGCCCATGAAATCCCCGAACTGGCGGTCAACGGCCCGGCCGAGGGGGATCTGCTCGTCATCGGCTGGGGCGGCACCTTTGGCGCCATCTGCACCGCCGTGCAGAACCAGCAGAAGAAGGGCCAGAAGGTCGCGCAAGCCCATCTGCGCTATCTCAACCCCATGCCGCGCAACGTCGGCGACGTGCTCAAGCGCTACAAGAAAGTGCTGGTGCCCGAACTGAACTGCGGCCAACTCCGCATGTTGCTCCGCGCCACCCATCTGGTCGATTGCATCGGCCTGAACAAGGTGCAGGGCCGTCCGTTCCTGGTCAGCGAGATCGAAGCGAAGATCG
>JBBSES010000557.1:0-3437 GCA_038239465.1 Gemmatales bacterium | reverse complement strand
CACCTTGGCCGCCGCCGCTGGCTCGCCGCTCAGTCGCGCCCCCGCAATGCGCCCCTTGGTCAGCGCGTGGTAGGTCAGCCGCCCTTCGTCGCACATCCAGAACTTGTTGACCGCCTGATTCTCCCGCGGAATCAGCCGATAAACGCGCCCGTTGTTGTGATGGACCTCGACGTTGCAACCGGTGGCGCAGCCCGGGCACACCGACGGTGTGGTGTACAGCTCCCAGGCGCGCATCGTGAAGCGAAAATCCTTGGCCGTCAGCGCGCCGACTGGGCACACGTCGACGGTGTTCATCGAGTAGGGATTGTCGAGCTGCTTGCCCGGCGCCACAGTCAGCTGCTCGCGATCGCCGCGCCATGCCATCTCGAGCTGATGGTCCTTGGCCACTTCGTCGCATACGCGGATGCAGCGGGTGCACAAGATGCAGCGTTCGGCGTCGAGCACGATCTGCGGCCCGAGGTCGACGACCTTGGGCTTGTGCATTTTTTCCTGCGTGATGCGCGACGGGTGGTGATCCCACTCGTGATACTGCTTTTGCAAGTGGCACTCGCCGGCCTTGTCGCACACCGGGCAATCGAGCGGGTGATTGAGCAGCAGCGATTCGAGCGTTTGCGCCTGAGCGTACTTGGCCTTCTCGCTATTAGTGACGACGACGGCGCCATCCTTGGCGGGCGTCTGGCAGGCGGGCACGACGCGCGGCTGCATGGCGACGGTGCCGTCGGGCTTTTTCTCGCCGACCTCGACGAGGCACATGCGGCAGCTGGCGACGACGGTGAGCGCCGGGTGCCAGCAATAGCTAGGGATCAAGACGCCGGCTTTTTCGGCGGCCTGGATCAAGTTGATCTTGGCATCGCCAATGTCCGTCGGCGTGCCGTTGACGATAACCGTCGCCATGAATGCTCTCCCAACGCCCCGATCCGTTTACGTTTCGCGTCCCCCGCGCTCGGGGCGCTAACGCGACCCCGCTCGCCGCAAACGATCAGTGCGCCCCCACCAACGCTAACCCCCGCGACCGCGTGCCGGCGCCGTCGCGGATTAACGCCTCGAACTCGGGCCGGAATTTCTTGATCGCGTTCTTGACGGGCCAGCCAGCGCCGTCGGCCAGGCCACAAATGGTCGTGCCCGGCATGGTGCCTATGGCGTTGCCGATCTCGGCCAAGATATCCAGGTCTTCGCGGCGTCCCTGGCCGCGGCGGATGCGGTCGGCCATCTTGTGCAGCCAGCCCGTCCCTTCGCGGCAGGGGGTACATTGCCCGCACGACTCGTGCGCGAAGAAGCGCGTGATGTTGTGCAGCACGTCGGCGATGCTCGTCTCCTCGTCGAAAACGGTGACGGCGCCGGTGCCTAGCCCGAGACAGCCGACCTTACCCGGGCCGTCAAAATCGAGCGGCGTATCGAACTCCGCCTCGGTCATGATGCCCATGCTTATACCGCCGGGAATGGCACCCTTGGCCTTGCGATCCTTCCAGACGCCGCCGCCATGCTTGTCGATCAAATCGCGGACGGTTATTCCCATCGGCAACTCGACCGTGCCTGGCTTGTTGACGTGGCCGCTGATGTTATAGAGCTTCGGCCCATAACTGCCGACGTCGCGCGGGTTCTTCGGATCGGGAGGCACTCCCATCGACTTGAACCAATCGACCCCGCGGTCGATGATATGCGTCACGCAGGCCAACGTCTCGATATTGTTCACGACGGTGGGCTTGCGGAAGGCGCCTTCGACGGCTGGGAACGGCGGCTTGATGCGCGGCCAGGCGCGCTTGCCTTCCAAACTTTCAATCAATCCCGTCTCTTCGCCGCAAATGTAAGCCCCCGCGCCGCGATGGAGATAACAATCGAGATCGTAGCCTTTGCCGAAGATATTCTTGCCGAGGAAACCCTTCTCATACGCCTCCGCGATGGCCTTTTCCATCGTGCGATAACACTGGCCATATTCATAGCGCAGATAGATATAGGCGACCCAGGTCTTGGTGGCATACGAAGCGAGAATGACGCCTTCCAAAAACTGATGCGGGTCTTCTTCAATGAGAACGCGGTTATTGAACGTGCATGGCTCGCTCTCATCGCCGTTGACGCACAGGTAGACGGGGCCGGTATGGTTTTTGGGCAAGAAGGTCCACTTCAAGCCACAGGGGAAGCCGGCGCCGCCGCGGCCGCGCAGTCCCGACGCCTTCACCGCTTGCACGACGTCGTCGGGCGTCATGGTGGTGATGGCTTTTTCCAGGGCGCGATAGCCGCCGTCGTTGAGGTAGGTCTCAATCGACTGGCTATTCGGTTTGCCGAGGCGGCGCAGGAGTACGGGTTCGAAGACGGCCATGAAAGAAACGCTCCATTGGGGGTTGCGGCGAAAAATCAATAACTCCGCAAATCCCACATCAACTTATCCGCCACCTCATGCGTGACGTTCATGCGATGCGTGTCGCCGACCAGCACGGCTGGCGCTCCCTCGCACGCGCCGATGCACTCGGCGAATTCCAGCGTCACCTTGCCGTCGTCCGTGGTGCAGCCTACCGGAACGCCGAGTCGTTTGCTGCAATGCTCCAGCAATTCGTCGCCGCCGCGCAGGGCACAGGCCAGGCTGCGGCAAACCCAGAGGCGCGTGCGGCCCAGCGGCTTGTCTTCCTCGCGGAAGAAGCCGTAAAAGGTCATGGTGTCGTGGACCTCGGCCGGGCTGAGGTCGAGGATGTCCGCGATCTCGCGCACGGCGGCCAGCGGCACGCAGCGCATGGCGTCCTGCACCAAATGCAGCGCCGGCAGCGTCACCGCCTGCTTGCGCGGATAACGCGGGATGTACGCCATGATCTTATGCCGCAGATCGTCGCTCAGTACGCCCATGGGATTGACTCTCTCCGCTCAACGATCCAATTCCGCCGCGATGATATTCAAGCTGCCCAGCACCGCCACGATATCGCTCAGCTGATGCCCTTCGATCAGATACGGGAAGATGGCGAAATGGATGAACGACGGCGGCCGCGTGCGGGCGCGATAGGCCCGACCGCTGCCGTCGGCCACGATGTAGAAGCCCAATTCGCCGTTCGGCGACTCCACGGCGCCGTACACTTCTTCTTTCGGCGTCACCCACTGCCGATTGCTCATGATGAGTTCGAAGTGGTGAATCAAGCCCTCGATGCTGCGGTACGTCGATAGCTTGTCGGGCATCACCTGCTTGCCTTCGACATCGACATTGACGGGGCCGGCCGGCAGGTTCTCGATGGCCTGGCCAATGATCTTGATGCTCTCCAATATCTCGTCCATGCGCACGAGATAACGGGCGTAACAATCGCCGGCCGGTGAGCAGACCACGCTAAAATCGAGGTCGCCGTACGCCAAATACGGCTCGTCCTTGCGCAGGTCGCGGACGACGCCGCTGGCGCGGGCGATCGGCCCCGTGCAGCTGAGGTTGATGGCGTCTTCCTTCGACAGGACGCCGACCCCCT
>JBBSES010000556.1:0-3441 GCA_038239465.1 Gemmatales bacterium | reverse complement strand
ATCGTGGTTTCTATTACGTCGATCCTTAAGACGGCCGCAGTGTTTCAACGATTCATACCGCGTCTCCGACCGTGCGAATCACGGAGTCGGGCACCTTTTTGGCAGCGGAGCGCGGTTACCAGGAAACGGAATGAGTCGTGGCGATCGAATGCACCCCGGTCAATAACGTCGCGGTGCCGTATCCAAACGGCGCCTCGACGAAAACATGCGGATGCCAGGCCGTGATCCGCTCCTGTTTGAGCGGGCGGCCACCGATACTAAGTCGTCACTGCGAACGACATCGCCAGGGAAGCGGCACGGCGGACAAGATACCGTGCCTCACACACTCGTCGGCCCATGTTCTCCGGCCGACAATAGTTATCGTGACAAAACGATGTGCGATGGATCAAGGGCAAATGCATACAAATATGCCGAAAGAGGGGGGGGCGGAAAATGTCGCCGCGCTTCGTTTACGTTTCACACCCTCCGCCCTCCCCTATCCGGTCGCGGCTACGCAGAGGCGCGGGGGACGCGACACGTAAACAAATCAAACCTCTTTAACCGCGCTCTCGCATTCCGCGCTCAGTTCCTTGCCCAGCCGATGGACCATGCGATAGCCGATGCCGGCGGCGAGCATCGAGCCGGCCACGGGCAGCCATTTGGTCGTCTCGCGGGCCAGCAGTTCCAGGCCGATGCGCGGTAGCGTCAGGGCCAACGCGCGCTCAGCCAATCGCGGGGCCAGGCGTTCGAGGACTTGCTGCACGGCGGGGTAGCCGAAGGTGCGCGTTCGCGCCTGCTTTTCCAGGGCGGCGGCCTGTGCCGCGGTCAGGCCGTAGACGTCGGTCAGCGAGCGCGTCATCGCCGTGAGAATGCCGAGGTCGATGGTGACATCGAGGCCGGGCACGGGGTTGAAGGCGTTGGCCGCGGCGAGATTGGCGAAGGTACCGACTACCTTTTCGGCGGCCTTGCGCTTGTCGTCCAAGGGGCCGTCGGTGGGAGGCGAAGGCGCCTCGGCGGGCGAAGCGGGTTGGTCCTCCACTACGTCGGCGAATTGCGGCAAGCGGGTGAGAATGACCTGATCGAGTTGCTTGCGCCAGCCGCGCATGCGCTCGGTCATGGAGCGCGCCAGGCCGCCGGCGTCGAACCCCTCGCCGAGGCGACGCGCTCGTTCCACTACCGTGGCGGCGAAAGTGGCGGGGCTATCCATGCGTCCCTCCTGGACGGCAGCTGGAAACCGTTGGATCGCGGCTTATCTCCATCGTTATAAAAACGCGGGAACGGGGCCGCTGTCAACCCCAAGGGACATACGCCGTCGGCCGCTCGACATTATCGCTTGGGAACGACGAACCCGTAGGGTATGATTCGACGATAGTGCCAGGATTTCGCAAGGCGGATCCGTACTTATGGGTGGACCATACGCCGAAGCGCCGTACCCGGCACCCGGCACTATCCGCGGCGGATTTCGGGTCGACCAACCAATACCGGGTCCACGGCCGAAATGGGGGAAGGACGATTGCCATTGGAGACGCAACTGACCATGCGCTCCAAAACGTGCATGCCTTGATCCCTTCTACGGTATCTTGGCGGAGAACGTGATAGCTCATTGAGACTGCCTATCTCAGCCGTCCTTAAAGCGAAAAGGCCGCGCCTCGGGATAAACGAGGCGCGGCCTTCCCAATCACTCCCCAGCCCAGTTACTTCTTCGCCCCGAACAGCTTGTTGATATCCTCGTCGGACATCTTTTCCTTGCCATCGGTGGTGTCGATCACCAGGGCGACGCCGCTGGGCGTGACCCACACGAGGTGGTTGCCCAGGCGGAACACTTCCTTGACCTCCGGCTTGAGTTCCAACATGCGGAAGTAGGCGTCGCTCATCGCCTTGATGGCGACGGTTTCCATCTTGACGTTGAAGCCGTCGTCCACCCAGACGCCGCCGACCTCGAGGCAATTGCGGTTGGCGACCTTGCGCTGGGCCGATTGCTCCATGCGCGTCTGGTTGCGCAGGTTGTTCATCTGCACCGACAGTTCGACGCCGAGCTTGTTCATCTGCACCTTGCCGAGGTCGTCGGCGTTCTTGCTGCGGAGGTGGCGGAAGGCCTCGTCGTAGGCCTGGCGTTTTTCCTTGGCGTCCTGGGCGACTTTGCCGAAGCCACCCGCGCGCTCGGCCATGGGCACCGCGTCAGCTTGCTTGTCTTCGAGGCCGTTGCGAGCGGCCGCGGCGCCCGCGCCGCCGTTGGCCGGGTCGATCTTCTTGAGGAAGTCCTTGACCTGCTCCGGCTTGTCGCCCGGAGCGACGGGCGCCAGGGCGGCCGGCTGCTCCTTCATCGCCGGCTTGAGGCCGGTCTTGCCGGGCACGATCGTCATCACGCCATCGGGGACGACGAGGTAGCTGGTGTACGGCGTGGCGATGCCGTACTTCTTGGCCAGAGTCAAAACCTCCTCGACCAGTTCCTTCTTCTCGCCGTTGACGCGGATCTGGTCGAGCAGGTAGCCGACCTTGCGCCGCGCCCACAGGTCATCGACGAACGCCTTGTCGTCGCCGGTCTTGGCGGGGAAGTTCAGCTCGTAGACGTATTCCTTCTCGGTCATGCCGACCTTGCCGGTCAGCTTCAGGGCGACGTGGCCACCGGGGCCGTTGTACTTGCCGATGACGACCACTTGACCGCCGTGGAACAGGTCGGGCAGCTGCTGCGGGAAGACGTCGAGCAGGCGGACCTTCTCGCCGACGACCGCGAGTTTCAGGTCGGACAGCACCGGATGGCTGATCTTGTTGTACAGGCTGCTGACTTTCGTTTCGATGTCCTCGGCCGGGCGGACGAAAGTGCTGACGGCACGCGTCTGCTCGGCCAGCTGGTCGAGGAAGACGGCGTTCAGGTCGTCCGATTCGCCGACGCCGAAGGTGAAGATGCGCGTGTTGCTGCTGTTCTTCTTGGCGACGTTCTTGAGGATTTCCTTCGGATCGGTCGTGTCGCCCAGCGTCGGGGCGCCGTCCGTGAAGAAGACGCAGGTGAACGAACGACCCATGTCGTCGGAACGCATGTCGAGGGCCTTCTTCAAGGCGCCGTCGATGTTGGTGCCGCCGGTCGCCTTCAGGCCATCGACCCACTTCTTGGCGTTGCCGGTCTGCTCGCCGTTGGCTTGAACCATCTGGTCGCGGTAGGTGTTGACCGCGGTGGCGAACTGCACGATGGCGAAGCGGTCCTTGGGGTTCAGGTTATCGAGGCAAAACTTCAGGGCACGGCGGGCTTGCTCCATCTTGACGCCGCGCATGCTGCCGGAGGTGTCGAGGATCAGGACCACGTCGCGCGGGACGTAGTGGTCCTTTGCCATCTCGACCTTGGGCGTCAGCAGCAGCATGAAGGTGCCGTCCTCGGCGGTGACGGGCTTGTACGTCAGCGAGGTGAGGCCCACGTCCTTATCGCCGACGGAGTAGAAAAGCTGGAAGTCTTTGTCGAGGAGGGCT
>JBBSES010000555.1:0-3453 GCA_038239465.1 Gemmatales bacterium | reverse complement strand
CGCTGGGCGAGTTAAGGAGATTGGCCCGACGGCCGATGTCTGGGCGCTGGGCGGCATCCTGTACGAACTGCTCACCGGCCGGCCGCCCTTCAAGGCCGAAAGCGCCATGGACACGCTCCTCCAGGTGCTCAACGCCGACCCGGTGCCGCCGTCCCAATTGCGCGCCAAGCTGCCGGCCGACTTGCAGACCATTTGCCTGAAGTGCCTGGAAAAAGACGTGGGTAAGCGCTATCACAGCGCCCTGGCTTTGGCCGAGGATTTGCAGCGCTTTCAGGAAGGCAAGCCGATCGTGGCCCGGCCGTTGGGCATGGTTGGCCGCGCGGTCAAGTGGACGCGGCGCCATCCGGCGCTGGCGGGATTGTTGGTCGTCAGCGCGGTGGCTACCCTGGGATTGCTCGGCGTCAGCGTCGGTTTCAACCTGCATTTGCAGCACAAGAACGCACAAATCGGCGGTCTGAACGTCGAGCTCGAGCAAGCGGTCAAGGACGCGAATCAAAGCGCCCAAGACGCCACCAAAGCGAAGGAAGACGAGGAGAAACATCGCGCCGAGGCCGAGGCCAACTTCCAGGCCGCGCGCCGCGTCGTCCACGAAATGCTGACCGAGGTGGGCCGCACCGAACTGGAAGACGTGCCCTATATGACAGGGGTGCGTCAGCAAGTCCTCGACAGGGCGCTGCGCCTGCACAAGGGCTTTCTGGAGAAGAAGGGCACGCGCCCCGAAGTGAGACTGCAGACGGGCCAGGCGTATCAACTCGTCGGCGACATCTACGCCCGGCTCGACAATCTCAGCGAGGCGGACGACCACTACCAAAAGGCCATCGCGCTGCTCGACCCGCTGCGGCAAGAGTATCCGACGGTGGCCGAGTATCAGGCGGAATTGGCGACGACGTACTTCCTGCGCGGCCAGTTGCTGCGCAAGCAAGGGCAGCTGGCCGAGGCACAGAAAGCATACAAGGCCGCGCTTCTCCTGTTCAATCGCCTGGCCGTCGATGAGCCGACTCAGCCGCGCTATCGGCAACTGCTGGCCCGCGCCCACAACGACCAGGCCCTGACGCACGGCGAACGCGGTCTCTATCCAGAAGCACGGCACGCTTACACCGATGCCCTGCGTATACAGGACGGCCTGGTCAAGGCGTTCCCCAACGAGCCGGATTACCGCGAGGACCGCGCTGGCAGCCGCAACGACCTGGGAAAGCTGTTGCTGCGTGCTTTCGACGAACCCGACGCGGCCGAGGCGATGTACGAGGAAGCGCGCCGCGAATTCGCTCGCCTGGCCGACGAGCGCAAGGTCGTCGCCCGTTACCGGCACAAGCTGGCGGCGACCTACAACAACCTGGGCAACGTGCAACGCGAACGCAAGGCGCTGCGGAGCGCCCTGGCGAGCTTCGAGGAAGCGCGCAAACTGCAGACGCAGCTAGTGCGCGAGTTTGGCTTTCCCCTTTACCGGCAAGAGTTGGCCAACACGCACAACAACCGCGCCGCCGTGTATCTCAGCGGCATGGAAAAGGACTATCCATCGGCCGAGACCGAATACGAAGCGGCGCGCCAGTTGATGAGCGATCTGGTGAAGGAGTCGCCGGAAGTGCCCGCCTATCGCGGCGGCCTGGGGGCCATCCTGGACAACCTCGCCGACGCGGCGGCCAAGCAAAAGCGCGTCGCCGAGGCGCGGCGTCTCCTCGACGCGGCCGCGGAGCATCATCGGGCCGCCCGCGAACGCAAGCCGGCCGACCGCGACTTGCGCCTCCTCGAACGCAATCACTATCTGACATTGGCCAACGCGCTCCTGCGTGCCGGGCCGGACGGCAAGCCCGCCAGCGACCCGGCCGGCGCGGCGCGGGCGGCGCGCGAGCTGCCGAAGTTGTTGCCCGACGATCCGGCCCAAGCGCGCCTGGCGGCGATCCTGCTGGCGCGCTGCGTCGAAGCCGCCGGCAAGGACAAGATGCTCGCCGACACATGCGGCCGCGATGCGGTCGATTATCTGCGTCAGTGGGCGGCCAAGGCGCCGGTCACGCGGCAAACGGTGGCCGGCGTCAAGGAGTTCAAATCGCTGGAGGAGCGCAGGGATTTTCAAGCGCTGGTGGAGAAGTTGCCGGAGAAGTGAGGTCAGCGGCGAATTTCCCCACCCCGTCGCCGGATGCTTGCTATGCTTCACAAGGGGAAATCCCGCGGCGCCGCTGTCAACCTGGCGCCGGTCAATCGTCCTATCTCACGCGGACACCACGTCGGCCAATGCTTTCCGAACTCTATCTTTCTCAGGAGTTCCTCGCCATGAATCGTCGCAAGTTCCTCTACAGCGCCGTGGGCGCCGGTCTCGCTCTGACACGGATGGGCCGCGCCCGCGCCGATGAACTGGACGAGAAGACGCAGGCCGCCGTCGATAAGGGCTTGAAGTGGCTGGCCGATCAGCAAAAAAGCGACGGCCACTGGGAGGCGAATCAGGGGCAATACCCGTCGGTCATGACGGCACTGGCTGGCATGGCCATGCTCATGGAAGGCAGCACCCTGCGCGAAGGGAAATACACCGACAAGATTCGCCGCGCCGTCGAGTGGTTCCTCGAACGCCCGCAGTCCAACGGCGCGCTGGCCAATCCCGCCAACCAGGCGGAGATGTCCCGCTACATGTACGGCCACGGCTTCGGCACCCTCTTTCTCGCCAGCGTCTACGGCGAGGAGGGCGACGAACGCCAGCGCAAACGCCTCGAAGAAGTCCTCACCAAGGCCTGCGAATTCAGCGGCAACGCCCAGACCGACATCGGCGGCTGGGGCTATCTCTCCGCCAAGGACGGCCAAAACTTCGACGAAGGCTCCGTGACCATCACGCAGATGCAGGCCCTCCGCGCCGCGCGCAACGCCGGCATCGCCGTCAACAAGGGCATCATCGACAAGGCGCGCGACTACCTCGAAAAGCGCTGCACCGGCGAACGCGGCGACGTGCTGTATCGCCCTGGCCGGTCCGCGATCACGCCCGGCCTGACCACCGCCGGCGTCGCCTGCATGTTCAACGCCGGCGAGTACGACGCCCCCGTCGTCAAGCGCTGGTTGAAGTACATCCAGAAGTCCGTTCCCGCGATGGGCGCCGCCGGCCGCCAGGGACACGACGAATACACCCATTATTACTGGGCGCAATCGCTCTACATCCTCGGCGACTACGGCTGGGAGCGCATGTTTCCCGGCACTCCCGAGTCCGAGCGCATGACCTGGAGCAAGTACCGCGCGGAGACGTTTCCCTACCTGCTCAAGACCCAGCTGAGCGAAGGCGGCTGGCCCAGCATGGCCGGCTCCCACTGGGCCAACCTCGGGCCGGTCTACGTCACGCCCATGTGCCTGGCGATCTTGCAACTCGACAAGGGGACGTTGCCGATTTATCAGCGCTAGGAAAGCCGGCCGGGGAGGACACCTTGATTTCCCCTATCCTGGCGAGCGTCGAGCCGTAAGGCCGACGTGTGATCCGCT
>JBBSES010000554.1:0-3457 GCA_038239465.1 Gemmatales bacterium | reverse complement strand
GTGGTGCTGGAAGCCTTCGCCGCCGGCGTGCCCGTGGTGGCGACCGCGGTCGGCGGCACGCCCGAAGTGATCGACGACGGACGCAGCGGCTACCTGGTCGCGGCCGGGGACAGCGAGGAATTGGCCGCTCGCCTCCTCGACGTACTCGGCTCGGACGAGCGCCGCCGCTCCATGGGCGAGCACGGACGGGCGCGCGTGCGCCGGGAATTCACGTTCGCCGCTCAGGCAGCGCGCTATCGCCGGCTGTTCGCCGAACTGACCGGCCGCGGATCGGTCGTGGTGGAAATCGATCGCCTCTTGCGGAAAGCCGGGTGAATCATGGCCGCCGCGACCCTGCTCGGACGAACCGACGAAACTCCCGTGTTTTCCCATGCCGGCGAAGGGACGCCCGCGCCTCTCGTCGCAAGGCCAAGCCGCGTCTGTTTCCTCATCGACCGCCTTTCCAACGCGGGGACCGAAAGCCAATTGCTCGCCTTGATTCGCCACGTCGACCGAGCCCGTGTCGAGCCGTACCTGTGCCTCCTCGGTGGCGAGGATGCCACGTCGCGGGAGTTGGAACCCGCCGACTGCGCCGTGATGCGCCTGGGCATCCGCTCGCTGCATCACGGGCGCACGCTGGGGCAGGCCATCCGCTTCGCCCGGTTTCTGCGCGGCGAGCGCATCGACGTTCTCCAGCTGTATTTTTCCGATAGCACGTACTTCGGCGTCACGGTGGGCCGATTGGCCGGAGTCCGCTCCATTGTCGGCACGCGCTTCAACCTCGGGTATTCGATGACGCCGGTACATCGCTGGCTCAGCCGGCTGGCGCGGCGCTTCACCGACGCGACGATGACCAATTGCGCGGCCTGCCGCGCGTCGGTCATCGACGATGAATGGGTGCGGCCCGACGAGGTACACGTCATCGAGAATGGCGTGGAATCGACGCGCGTCGCGGCCTCGCCGATGGGCCGCCCCTCGCCACAACGGCATATCGGACTCGTGGCTAACTTGCGGCCCATTAAGGATCCGGCCACCTTCGTCCGCGCCGCGGAAAGGGTCCGCGCCACGCACCCGGAAGCGCGCTTCTCCATTGCCGGAGAGGGCGAACTTCGTCCCCACCTGGAGCAACTCATCCGGGAACTTGGATTGCAGGACCGCGTTGCTTTGATCGGACGGGTCACCGACGTGCCCGCGTACCTGGCGGGCATCGATATCGCCGTTTTGTGTTCGCGGTCGGAAGGTTCGCCGAACGCCGTGCTGGAGTACATGTCCGCCGGCCGGGCGGTCGTGGCCAGCGCTGTCGGCGGTACGCGCGAACTCATTGAGGAGGGGCGAAACGGCTTTCTCGTACCGCCCGACGATCCAGAGGCGTTGGCGACGGCGATCCGGCGATACCTGGACGATCCTCCGTTGGCGATCCAGTGCGGCGAAGCCGCCCGCGGCGTGGTTCAGCGGCGGCACGATATGAAGCAACGCGCCCGACGGTTCGAGACTTTTTGCCACGAGCTCGCGGAGCGCACAGGACGCATCGGTTCGCGCGGCTTCTGAAACGATCTTCCTCGCGCCGGGAGGTGCCCCGTGCTCTGGATGCTGATCGGCTATATGTGGCTCTTCATCCATCGTCCCTTCGAGGTGTGGCCCCTCCTGGGCGACGCGCGCATCGAACTGGCCTATATGATTTGCGCGGCGTGCGTTTGGCTCGCCCATCCCAACAAGCGTCTCGGCTCCGATCCCGTCAATTTCGCGTTCATCGGCTTCGCGCTGACCGTGCTGTTCTGCCTGGTGGCCAGTCCCTGGGAAGAATTTGGCGAAACGCCGGTGATGAACTATTTCAAGTTCTTCGTGTTCTACGTCATGCTCGTGACCGCCGTGCGCGACGAGCGAAGTTTGAAGACGCTGGTGAGCGCTTTTCTCGTCATTCTGTTCGTCTACATGCTGCATTCCCTGTGGGAATACCGCAATGGCCGACACGTCGCGCGCATGGGCATAATCCGCATGATTGGCGTGGACGCATCGAGCGGCGATCCCAACTCCTTCGCCGCGACCATCATGTTGAGCCAGGTGTTCGTCCCCGTCATTTGGCGCACCGGCCCGTCGCGCGCCATGAAAACCTTTCTGTTCGCGTTCGTCGGCCTGTCGGTCTTGTGCATCCTCCTGACGGGATCGCGCGGCGCCGCGATCGCGTTGGCGGTTTGGACCGCCGTCTTCATCTGGCGCAGTCCCTGGCGGACGCGACTCATCGTGCCGGCGATCGCCGCGGCGCCGTTGCTTTTCATGGCCCTGCCGGAACGACTGCAGACTCGTCTCGAAACGATCGTCAATTCGGACGTCGGCCCCAAGAACGCCAAGGAATCGGGCGAGGTGCGCTACGTGGGCTTCATGACCGGCATCCGCCTCTTGGAGGAAAACCCGCTGAGCGGCGTAGGCCCGGGCGCCTGGCGGCCGGCCTCCGGCCTCAAGCTGGAATCGCATAATATGTACGGACAGCTCATGGGCGAACTGGGGCTGTTGGGGGTAGCGTCCTTCTCTCTCGTACTCATTACGCTCGTCGGCGACCTCAGACGAATACGCTACCTCTACCGCGACTTTCCCGGCAAACAGCACGATTTTTCGTACCAACTTTCGCAGGCCATCGGCATTGCTCTCTTTCTCCTGCTGTTCAATGGCCTCTACGGGCACAACCTGTTCCGCTACACGTGGCTTTGGTACGGGGCCTTTCTGGTCATCGCCCGCGATTGCGTGGAACGGCGCGCGGCGGCCTTGGACCCTTGGACGACTCCGACTGCGGCGGCCACCGCGTTTCCGGTTGGCTTCCGAGCCTCCGCCGCTCACTGATAGAGGTTTTGCTCCGTGAACAAGCAGGCTGCCCCCTCATTCCTGAAACACGCCGCGGTGTACGCGCTGGGCGATCTCCTCGTCATGGCCGGCGGCATCGTGCTGCTGCCGCTGTACACGCGGCGTTTGGGCCTCGACGAATTCGGTTCGCTCGAACTGCTCGAACGTCTCGGCGAGATCGCCGGCATCTGCCTGTTGACGCGCGGCATCCCGCTGGCCACCTTCGCCCACTACAAGCAAAGCCTCGACGAAAACGGCCGCCGGCGCGTGCTGGGCGCCGGCTTGCTGCTGGCCCTGGCCGCGACGGTCGCCGGCGCCGGGGCCGTCGCGCTCGCCGCTCCCGCGCTCAGCGACGGCCTGCGCGTCGGCAGCGCCACGCTGGTCTGGATCGCGGTGACGGCCTCGCTCCTGGACAGTTTCTCCGTGGTCGCCCAGGCCGTCGCGCAGGCGCGGCAAGAATCGGCCCGCTACGTCGCCATCGCCTTCGGGCAATTCCTGACGAAAGTCGCGCTGTGCATCCTGTTCGTCGCCGTGTTTCGCTGGGGCGCCTGGGGCGTACTCTTGGCCTCGCTGCTGCGGGCCGTCGTCTTCGCCGCGCTGCTGGCCGCCGGCGAATGCCGCCGCGGCCTTCTCCGGCCCGACC
>JBBSES010000553.1:0-3458 GCA_038239465.1 Gemmatales bacterium | reverse complement strand
CTTCTTGGGGTTCTCGACCCGCTTGCGGCGGCGAAAGGGATTGGCCTGGCGGTGTCGCGCGCGCTGGAGTTCGTCGAGTTGGCGGCGCAAGTCGGCGAGTTGCCGTTGCAGTTCAGCAACCTGCGCTTGCAAGGTGGCACAGCCGGGACAATCAGGGATGGGTAAATTAGTATCCATGCCGCGGGCAGCATAGGGAAGACGCAGCTGCGCGGCCACAGTTTAGCACCTGAGAGGCGGTAACCAAGTACGTTCCAGCGTTTCCTCAACGAGGCGACCAACCACGAAGATTTCGCTGTGTTCTGCTAAGGCGGTCACGAGCGGACCTTCATCAAGCGGCTGAGGAAGTCGGCGAGAAGCTCGGCCCAGGTAGATCGGGTGCTGGACTCCGTAGTAAACGTGCTCTCCGTTGTCTACGACCACCTCTACTTCCCCTGTCTCTCCAACGGGCTCAAGGATGTCGCCAGCTGCATGGGCTGTTCGTGGAGAAAAGCGAAACCATGTCGAAGGCCGGGAATCAGCCGTTTCACCACGAGTCCGCAAGCGAGGTCGTAGAAAATTGATCGCCGGTGCCCACAAAGATTTTGGGGAAAATTTGGGGAAATAGTGGGCAATGTGACCGTAAGGCCAACCCCATGCAAGCGCCGAGGAGAAGCATGATAGGCTCTATTATTTAGCCTATTTCGTCGTAACTGCTATGTGAATTCAATGCCGCTCATGGAAAGACGCACTAGCTTCAGGAGCTAGTTGGGGCAACCCAGTGGAGGTTCAAGTCCTCTCTTCGGCACCTTGACGCATAAGAACTTACGGTAGTGTTACCGTAAGTCCTTTTGTGTAGTTCGATAGCCCCGTCGCCGTCATTTCACGGGCGGCCGATACACGCGAATGGCCCGTACACCGGCGACTCCCTTTCCCTCCGCGGATATTTCCAGCGTGTGCCTGCCGTTCGGCAGCCCCTGGGCCGCCGTGACGGCGTTTTCCCGCGTCGCGTCTTCGATCTTTGGCACCGGATACGTATCCGCGAACATTGGCACCACCTTCCATTTGATCTCGTGGCCCATCGGCACCTTGCCGTTGCGGAACCACGCCGCTGGCTCGATCTTCACCCGGCCCGAGTTCGAGACGAAGGTCTTGGCGTTGGAGCCATTGCCGTCCGCTCCCGTGCGCGATCCGGTCACCTCGAAGTCCCAGGCGGTCGAATCGGCGTTGACCGACGTCACTTTGAGCGTCCAGTCTTCCAGGAGCAACGGCTTTTCGCGGTCCACGCGCGTCACGGCTAACGGCGACCAGGGGCCGGGCTTCGGCCGCGTGATGGCATAGCATTCGGGAAACGCCGACGGCTTCTTGCCATCGATGCGGATCGATGCCTCAACGGCCTTTGCGTCCGTCGAGGGCAGAAGGTCCACGCGGTTGCCCTCGAATTCCAGCGTCAACTTGTCGTCCTTCCACGTCGCGTCCTTGCCGACCTCGAAGGTACGCACGCTGTCCTTGTCGATATCCTTCAGTTCGGGCCGGTAGACGAGATAGCGCTTGACCAGTTCGGCCATCAGGTAATTGCCGTGGTCGTTGAGGTGGACGCCGTCCTTGAGCAGGTCCTTCGGCTCCAACTTGTTGGCCTTCAGATACTCCAGCCAGGGGCCGCGGATGTCGGCCAGGCCGCAGCCGTACTTCTTGGCGATGTCCGGCAAAAGGGTGTGGTTCATCAGATTGTCCCACCACATGCCCTTGTCCTTCTTGTCGTCGATGACCTCCGTCGGCCATTTCGTGACGTGGTCCTTCTGCATCAGCACCTCGGCGGTGGTGCGGCTGCGTACATTCTTGATGATCTCCTCGTATTCCTTGTTGCCGCCGTAGACGTGGAAGATCAGCAAGTCGGGATAGAAGGGATACAGGTCGTGCTCGGCGGGGCGGATCAAGAGTTGCGAGGCGAAGCCGCCGATGGCCCGGTTCTCGATCTCCAGATCGGCGTGCGGAAAGCGGCGGCGCAGGTCGTCGGCCACCTGCTTGGACCAATCCTGCTCGGTGATCGACTGGCCGTAGAAGAGGATGCGTACCTTATTGCGCTGCTTCGGCGTACTCGTCGCCAGCAGCTTCATGGTGCGCTGGACGTTGACGCCGAGGGCCGAGGCGTCTTTTGGCGGCGCCGGAGCGGGGAAGGCCGGCTTGTCGGCGGCGTGGACCGGCGTCAGTCCAACGATGAGACAAAGCACGGCACAGAGATAATGGCGAATCGTCGTCGCGGTTCTCCGGTGAGGCAGGCGGGAGGCGGGTAGGCGCTTGCTAGATGGTAATACCGGGCCGGCGGGATTGCCAGGTTTGAAAAAAGGGATCGGGAGTACTCCCGACCCCTTTTTTCAAACCGAGCACGGCACGCGCTGCCGTAATAGGCGGACTAACTTCGGGTCCATGAACGCGAATCGATCCGGGATGTTCAAGCAGACGACGCGCTTGCCGCGCAGATGCTCCGCGAACGTCCGAGATAGCTTCGCCCGCTGCGCCGCCTCCATGACGAAGACGACATCGGCCCATTCGATCAAGTCGGCCGTCAACGGCACATTGGCGTCGGCGTTGAGTCCCGCCGAACAGGCTTCCAGTCCTCCAACGCCGTCGAAAAGGGCCTCGGCGGTCGGGCTTCTTCGCCGGTTGCGGCCACAGATGAACAACAGACGCATGGCCGACCTCCGCGCCGGAAGAAGATTGGCACCGGCGGGCGCCGGTCGCTACGCTGGTAGCTACCCGATTTTTCACTCGACCGACAGGTCCACCCCGATGGCCGCGACGCGCGTCGTTTGTCCTTCCTGCAAGGCGGTGCTGACCAGCGCCCGGCCGGTGCCGCCGGGCCGGATCATTCGCTGTCCACGCTGCTCCAAGACATTCGCGGCCGTCAGCCGTCCCGCCGGCACGCCGCGCAAACCGGCGCTGCTTCCGGCCCCCGCGCCGGCGCCGCGGCCGGCGACGACGCTGCGCTGCCCCGGATGCAAGGTGACGTTGCGTTCGAGCATCGCCTTGCCGCCGGGCCGCAAGGTCAAGTGTCCGCGCTGTGCCGTCCTCATTCCGGTGCCCGCGCGGCCATTGCCCCCCAAGACGAAGCTAGCGCCGCAGGCTCGGCAAACCCGCCTGGCGCCGACGAAGGCGCCGCCGGTGCGTCTCACCTGTCCCGCGTGCAAAGCGGTCATGGGCGCCGCGCGTCTGCCACCGCCGGGCAAGCCGATCGCCTGCTTGAAGTGTAAACGCACCTTTCGCCTGGCGCCGAAACGCACGGTCCTGGCCGCCGCGTCTCCACGGCCGACGAAGCTGGCGGCCGCCCCACGTCAGACGATGCTGGCGCCGGCCCCGGTCAAGACCCCCGCGCCGCGCGTGATGCCGAAGACCGCGCCGGTTCGCCAAGTACGTCCCCGCGTGCGCGGCCATCACGTCCGCTTTGCCATCCTCCTGCTTCTCCTGACGGCGCTGGGCATCGG
>JBBSES010000552.1:0-3463 GCA_038239465.1 Gemmatales bacterium | reverse complement strand
GGACGTGGAGCGCAAGAAAGACGCCCTCTGGGAAGTGGCCGACGGCTCGTTCAACAACAGCGTCGCCTTCGTGCCGGCGCCGGCCCGCGCGTTGACGGCCAGCTTCGCCAAGCCCGATGCCGTCCTGCAAGCGTGGGAGGTGCCGAGCGTCAAAGTCCTCAAGCCGGACGCGGGGCAGCGAGCGCTCTTCCCGCCGGCCAAGGGCGAAGACGCGGGCGTCATCCGGGCGTTGCTGCCGGTCTCCTCGAAGGCCGGCGGGCCGCTGGACCTGGCGGCCATGGTCTTCCGCGTCAAAGCCGACAAGGGGGATCAGTACCGGCTGCGGCTGGTCGATCTCGACGGTAAGAACTTCGGCCGCGAGCGCGCCACGCTCAATCTCTGGAAGGGCGGCGAACGCTTGCCCGTACTGGCTGCGGCGCCCGGCGGCCAACACCTTGCCGTCGCTGGCAAGGATAATTCGTCGGTCCAGGTCTACAAGATCAAGGACTTGCTCGACGGCAAAAACGATATGGACGAACTCAAGGGCATCGGCCGGCGCTGGCCCTTCGTCGCCTTCGCCGTCAACGGCAAGACCAACGACCTCGGCATCGTCGTCGGGCCGACGCCGGCCGTCGCCCCCGGCGCGGCGCCGCGACCTCTGGCCGCCGGCGACGTGATTTTCGACCTGGCCAAACGATCCTTGCCCGGTTCGATGGCCGGCTGGAAGATAGCCGCCCCCGACGCGGGCGACTGGCGCGCCACCGCGACGATCATCGACAAGAAGGCCGTCCTGACCACGACGCGCGCCGGCCGCGAGGTCGGCCGCGTCGAGATGCTGCCAGGCCAAATCGTCCACGATTTCGCCCTGCTGCCGCCGCGAAAGCACATCGACTTGCCCCTGCTGGCCGTGGCGTTCGCCGACGAGGGCCGGCCGCGCTTGCAGCTGTACAACGCCCAGACCGGCGATCCCATCCGCTGGTTCACCGGCCATGCCGACCTCATTCGCTCCGTCGCCTTCTCGCCCGATGGCCGACTGCTCGCCACCACCGGCGACGATCAGACCATCTGCATATGGAGCGTCGCCAATCACGATGGACGGCTCGGCAAGGTCGGCCGGCTCGAGCGCATCTTTGTCGAGGACCGCAAGGGCGAAGTCGTCGTCGCCCGCGTCGATAAAGACAGCCCCGCCGCCGGCAAGCTGGACAAGGGCGACGTGATCGAAGGAGTCGAGGTCGGCGACAAGTTCCGTCCCTTCAAGTCGCGCGTCGATTACTTCATGGATATCGCCTTCGAACACGAGCCAGGCAATACGGCGAACCTGCGCGTGCGCGGCAAAGGCGTCGTCAAGCTGCCGGTCGGCCAAGGGCGCGACGAACGCAAACCGCTGTTCACGCTGTTCCTGTCGCAGCCCGAGGGCGGTCAACGCGAGTGGATCGGCTGGCATCGCCTGGGGCCTTACGATTCCAGCGGGCCGCGCGCCGAGCGCTATGTCGGCTGGCATTTCAACACCGGCCAGCCCGACGCGCCGACGCGGTTCGTTCTCGCCAACCAGTGGCGCACCGAGTTCCGCCGCGAGGGGATATTACACGATCTCGCCACCGAAGGCCGGCTCACCGAAGCGCTCGAACGCTGGCAGGCGCGCGACCGGGGCAAGGCGCTGCCGGCGCCGACGCTGAGCCTGTCGCTCGACGAAAAGGGCGCCAAGCCAAGCGCCGACGACCAGGGTGTCTACACCATCCGCCAGCGCGACGTGAAGCTAGGCCTGTCGCTCGACGGCGACTTTCCCGCCGACGACGACAAGGTCGCCTCACTCGCCTGGCAACTCGACGGCGGGGCGGCGCAAAAATTCGCCGGCGCTGGCCTGGTTCGTACCGCCGACCTGGGTGCCCTGAAATGGGAGCGCGGTACGCATCGCGTCCGCGTCACCCTACGGACCAACGAGGCGACGCCAAAAGAATACGTCAAGGAATTGACGTTTCGCTATCAACCGCCGGCGCCGTTGGCGCGGCTGACGAAGCCGGTTCCCAAGGATGTGACCGAGGCGGCGTTGACGATTGACGCCGAGGTCAAGCCGGGCGTCGCCGGTCAGGAAGTCGATGTGACGTTGGCCCACTATCACGGCGGCAAGGCGGTGTTGGAGCCAATGGATCAAGGCCCGACAATCAACCGCAAACTGGCGCTCCTGGCGGGCGACAATGAGGTTCGTATCGTCGCCGTCAACAAGGGGGCCACTCCGGGACGAGAAGAGACGGAAACCGCGCGCCTCGCGCTGACGGTGCGCTACACGCCGGCCAAGATGACTTTGCCGCCGCGCATCCTTCTCTCCGAAATGCAAGCAGCGGGCGAGACGCTAAAAATCGTGCCCGGCCGCGCGCTGGTGGTGCATACGCCGCGCGTGCGCCTCGTCGGCCAGATCGACGCCGAAGCGGCGCTGACGAAAGCCGCGTTGGTTCAGGACGGCACAGCCAAGAGTTTGACCGACTTCGCCGCCGACAAACACAAGACCTGGCCCATCCGTGAGGAAGTGACGCTCGAACCGGGACCGCGTGTCGTGCGCGTCGTCGCCCGCGCCGGCGATCCCGAGACGGAAGCGTCGTTGACCGTGGACTACCAACCACCCTTGCCGCGCGTGGAATTGCTCGAACCGGAGAAATCGTATTTCGTCGGCGAGGACGCCCCGGAAGCGACGATCAAGGGACGCCTGGTGCTGCCCGCCGACGCCCGACCCTACAAGGCCACGTTGCTGGTAAACGGCAAGGAGATGGCCATCGCTCCCGTCATCGACGAGCGTGCCCGAACGCTTGCCGCCACGGTGCCGCTGGCGCCCGGCGCGAACCGCGTGCAAATCAAACTGACGAACGAATGGAAGGCCAGCGCCCTGTCGCGGGACGTGGAAATCCTGTATCGTCGAGCGCCGCGCAACGCGCGCTTCGATGAGGCTGCGCCGGGGCCGAAGGCGTTCATCGACCTGACGGCGCGCGTCGATTCGGCCTTGCCATTGCTCGCCGACGGCGTGACGGCCACGGTCAACGGCCGCGCGTTCACCGCCCTCGAAGTGATGGCGCCGACGAAGGCGGGAGACGAGACCTATCTCATTCGTCTCAAGCAAGTGCCGCTCGCGGAGGGCGACAACCGGGTGTCGCTATCGGCCGCCAACGCCGAGGCCGGCCTGCGCAAGCCGTTCGCCACGATGATCGCGTACAAACCGCCGCAGCCGCCCAAGCCGCCGGTGGTCGAAATCCTCGACCCCAAGCCGGGGGAATCGCCGACCAACTCGGCGCAGCCGGTCGTCGGCGTGCGCTACCGCGTCGTCTCGGCCACGCCGCTGCAAACCGTGGAACTGGTCCGCGAGTTGTCCGGCCAAGCGACGTTCCGGTTGCCGCTCGATATGGCCAAGGCCGTCCGCAAGGGTGAGTTCTTCGAGTTGGAAGGGCGTACCGAACTGGGCTTGATCGCTGGCATCAACACGCTGCGCCTGGAAGCG
>JBBSES010000551.1:0-3464 GCA_038239465.1 Gemmatales bacterium | reverse complement strand
TCACCAACTTCTCCAGCGGCAGTCGATAGGCGCGCAGCTTCATGGCGTCGAGGCCGTCCACCTGATTGAGGATCAGGTAGCGCGGCACATTGCTGACGTTCATGGCCGGATCGCCGACCAGCATCGGCTCCCCCCGCAATGAGCCGCTGGGATGGCCGGTGTTCAACATGGCGACGCACAGCTTCTTTTCGACGTCGAGAACGTAGACGTAACCGCGATCCGCCGGGAAATAGAGCAGGTTGGTGCCTTCCTGGCGGGCGCCGCTGCCGGTGAGCGGCAGCCCCAGTTGATATTCGCCAAGGACCGTGCCCTTGACGATCTCGATCTCGTGGACGCGGCCCTCTTCACGTACCTTGCCGTCCTTCTGCGTGCGCTTGTGGAGGGTGGCCACGTAGGCGCGTTTGCCGACGATCACCGGCCGGCCCAGACACGGTTGGCCTAGATCGTAGGACCAGAGCGATTCGCCGGTTTGGGCATCGCAGGCCGTCAGCGTGTTGGTGTCGGACGATAGGACGAGGACCAACTCGGCGTTGGTTTCGCTGGCCGGCAGCCGGACGGGCAGCGTGGTGGTGTCGATGCCGACGCGCCGGATCCAGCGCACCGCGCCGTCGCTTTCGGACATGGCGTAGAGGACGCCGCGCGCCAGCGCGAAGATGACCGGCCCACCCTTGTTTGCCTCGCCGGCGCCGGCATCGAGTCGCGGCGCCACCAAAATGACCGGCACGTTGTCCTCGGCGGCGGACGGGTGGAGCGGCCGTTCCTTCCACTCGCGGTACGTCACCTTCAACAGCCAATCGGCCTTCAATTTGTCGAGGCGCGGCTTGATCTCCGCATGGGTATCGAGGCCGCGGCGGCGCAGTTCCTCGTCCTTTTTCTCGATTTCTTCCCAGTCGGCCGGCTGCCATTTGTCGACGACCTCGACGTGGCCGCGCACCAACTCGAACAGCGTCAGGTCGGCTTCGACCTTGGCGAAGCGCGCTTCCAGCTGCCAGTTGGCCGTAACGTCGTCGGCGAATCGGCTGGCCTCTAACTGGACCTCACGCCCCGCCTTTAGCGCCTTCTTCACTTGCTGGAAGTTCTCCTTCGTGATCTTTTGCTCGGCAGTGGCCAACAGTTTTTCTTCCAGCAGTTGGCGATAGGCGTCGGCGATGTCGTGCTTGTAGAGGCCAAGAAACGGATCGTCCTGGTGCTTGGCCACGAAGCCCCGCAGATATTTCAGCCCGTCCTCCGGCTCCGTATCCAGGGATTTCACCTGGGCACGCATCTCGCAGAGGTCTTTCAAAAAGCGGAACTCGGCACTGCGCTCGCTGTCGGGAAAGTATTTACTAAGGTCGGCATAGTACTTGGCCGCCTGCGGATACTTGCCGGCGTCGTAAGCCTCCTTGGCTTGCTGGGCGAGCTCGTCCTCATTCCTGTTCCCGATGGTTATGCCATACCAGATCGCCCAGCCGCCCACGCCGAAGACGAAGAGCAGCATAGCGGCGATAAGGAACTTGGCGGTGCGTTTCTTGGCCGGCGCCGGCAGCGGTTCGCTCTCGACTGGCGCCGGTTCGTGGTCGGCAGTGGCTACGGGTGGCGGCTCCGGCGGCGCCGGGTCGGACAAGGTGGCAGCTGCGCGGCGCGGCGGCGGCGCTTGCTGCCACGACGGCGCTTCCACCGACCTCTCTTCGGTGATGGCCGACGGTTCGGGAACAGGCTTTGAGACCGCTGCGGATGACAGCGTTTCCTTCGCTTTCGGCGGCTTGGGCGAACGTGCGGGCGGCGCGTCTTGCCATTGCTGGGCGGGGCCGGCAGGGGCAACCACTTCAGAAGGCGGGTCGGCGGGCGCTTCCTCTCTAGCAGGTATCTTGACAGCAGGCTTTGACGTTTCTACCGCCTTGCGTACCGGCGGTGGGGCCTGTTGCCAGGAGGGCGTCTCGGTAGGTACGGGAGGCGGTGCCACGGGCGGCGCTTCGGCAGACGGCGCTTCCACGGAGCGACGGCGCGGCGGCGGTGGCGCGTCTTGCCACGATGGCGTTTCCACCGGCGCCGGCGGTTTTTCCTCCACAGCCGGCTCGGCGGGCGGCAGCGGCACCGACTCCGGCGCAGCCGGCTTCTTGCGGCGCAGGGGCGGGACGGGCAGCGTCGGTTCCGGTGCCGCCGCCTCGGAGGTCAAGAACGGCACGATCTCGCCCACGGCCCCGGCCTTGTAGTTTTTCTCCGGCGCGGCCGGTTTGCGGGCACTGTCCAAGCCAGCCACTGCCGCGGGTGCGGGACCGCCGTTCGTCGCTGCGCCTTCGCTGCTGTCGGCGGCTTCTTTGACCTCGAAGATTTGGCGGCAGATGGCGTTCGGACAGCGCATCTTTTGGCCGCGCAGCTCTGGCTTGAGCTGATAGCGGTTCGAGCAACTGGGGCAGTAGACGGTGATGTGCTGCACGGAAGGTTCCCCAGGAAGAGAGACGACGAATCCATTCTAAACGGCAGCACCGGCCGATGGAACAGGGGTGTGGCCCATTGCTTACCTGCGCAGGCCGGCCGCTTGCATAAGCCGATCCGTCGACTGGTACGCTTCGCGCACCCACTCGACGATCTGGTCGGGCTGCGGCGAATACTCCAGTTCGATACTCACGGCGCCGTCGATGCCGAGCGCCTTGATCTCGCGCAAGTATGGCATAAAGTCCATCATGCCGCGGCCGGGGGGCAAGTCGCCGTGTACTTTGCCGTCGCAATCGCTGATGTGAACGTGGATCGCCTTGCCCTTGAGTCGCCGCAACTCTTCGGGCTTCGTGTTCGACAATTGCAAGTGCGACACGTCGATGTTCGCTTGCACCGCCGGATGCTTCACGTCGTCCAGGAACCGCACCATGCTATCGACGTCGTTGACTAGCGAGAGCTTGAACGGCTCCAGCTCCAGGGCGATTTGCAAGCCCAGGTCGGCGGCATGTTTGCCTAGCTCGCGGCAATTGCGCACGCCGATCTGCCACTGCTCTGCCGGCGGAATCACTTGCCGCTCCCATATATATTCGCCCAGGACGAGCAACAGGTTCTTGGCCTCGTACTCGTAGCAAAGCTCGAGGTAGGCTTTGCAGCGTTGCAAATGGAAGCGTTGCACGCTCGGATTGAAGTCGAGCAGCCCGACGGCCACGCAAGCGATGCTGACAATCGGCAAGCCGGCGCGGTCGCATTCGCGCTTGATGAGCCGGCGTTCTTTGACATCGATGTCCAGCGGGTCGGCGAAGATGTCGATGGTGTCGAAACCGATTTCCTTCGTCATGCGGATGCCATAGGCCGTGTCCTTGTTGGCCTGCGCCCACGCGGAATTGATGAGGCCGAGTTTCATGGGAAGTGTCCGTCGTGCGTGATAATTGGTTTCCGCTCCCACTCTCTTTGAAGATTATTCATCGTAACGAGCGGAGATGAAACAAATATCGAGTCGCCGGTTCTCGGGTTCTCGTTACCGGGCTTTGCCCCCACTCCTCGTTACC
>JBBSES010000550.1:0-3475 GCA_038239465.1 Gemmatales bacterium | reverse complement strand
TGGCTGCTGGCGACCCCCTTCTTGAACTGGCCGTTGCGACGCGCGGGCCTGGTCGTCGTCCTGTTGTTGGCCTGGGGGTATTTGCCGATGCTCCGTTTCGATGGCGTCGATGGCAATTTCGCGGGGGCGCTCCCCTGGCGCTGGAGCGCGACGGCGGAGGACCGCTTCCTGGCCGAGGCGTCCACCGCGGCGCCGCCTCTGCTGACGCCCGCCAGTGAGGTATTGACCCTGCAAGCGGGCGATTGGCCGGGCTTTCGGGGACCGCGCCGGGACGCCGTCGTCACGGGGCTGAGCATCGCCACCGACTGGAACGCGCAGCCGCCGCGTCCGCTCTGGCGTCATCGGGTCGGTCCCGGCTGGTCGTCGTTCGCGGTGGTCGGCACGCGGCTATACACCCAGGAACAGCGCGGCGATAAGGAAGTCGTGGTCTGCTACCACGCCGACACCGGAGCGCCGATCTGGATCGCCGAGGACGCGGTTCGATTCGAGGAGCCGGTCGCCGGGCCAGGACCTCGGGCCACGCCCACGTTCCACGAAGGCAAGGTGTATGCCCTCGGCGCCAAGGGCCGGTTGCATTGCCTCGACGCCGCTACGGGCAAGTCGCTGTGGATGCGCGATATCGCGGCGGAAAGCGGCGCCAAGACGCCCACATGGGGCTTCAGTTCCTCACCGCTGGTCGCGCAGGGCGTGGTCACGGTCTTCGCCGGTGGGCCGGACGGCAAGAGCGTGGTCGGCTACAAGGCGTCCACCGGCGAGCCAGCGTGGTCCGCTGGCGAGGGGGTGCTGAGTTACTGTTCGCCACAAGTGGCCAAACTCGGCGGCGTCGAGCAGGTCGTCATCGCCACGGAAGCGGGGTTGACCGCCTTTCAGCCGGCCCGCGGCGATATCCTGTGGAAGCACTCCTGGCCCCTGGACGGCGGCATGGCCCGCGTCGTGCAACCGGCGTTCCTCGGCGATACCGACGTTCTCATCGGCACCGGCTTCAGCGTCGGCACGCGCCGCGTTCACGTTGGCCATGCGGCGGATGGCTGGAGCGAAAGCGAGGTCTGGACCAGCCGGGCGATCAAGCCGTACTACAACGACTTCGTGGTCCACGACGGCCACCTGTACGGTTTCGATAACTTGTTCTTCACGTGCGTCAACGTCGAGGACGGCAAGGGAACCTGGAAGACGCGCGGCTACGGCAACGGCCAAGTATTGCTTCTGGCCGACCAGGGCTTGCTGCTCGTTCTTTCGGAAAAGGGCGAAGTGGCGCTCGTGGAAGCGAACCCCGAGAAACACAAGGAATTAGGCCGCTTCCAGGGCATCGAGAAGAAGACGTGGAACCATCCGGTGGTGGCGCATGGCAAGCTGTACATCCGCAATGGGGAGGAAGCAGCGTGCTATGAGTTGCCGAAGGCCGGGATGGCCACGGTGGGGAAGTAGCCCAATCGCTTCTTTAGGTTTCGCGGCTTGGGCCTGACGCGGCCTGTTCCGGGCCGCATCCTCACCCGTGCCGATGCAAATACACCGCCTTGTTCATGCCGAATGTCTCCGCGATCATTCCCGAGGTCAGCAACTCCCGCGGCGGTCCCTGACACTGGATGCGGCCATCTTTGAGACATATGACGTGATGTGCGTGTTCGCTCACCACGCTCAGGTCGTGCGACACCAGCAGCATCGTCACGCCCGTCTCCTTGTTCACCCTATCGAGCAACTCGTAGAACTTCTCGCCGTGGCGGAAATCGACGCCCGACGCCGGTTCGTCGAGAAGCAACAGTTCGGGCTGTGGCTGCAGCGCCAGTGCCAGCAAGACGCGCTGCAATTCGCCTCCCGATAGCTTCTCGACGGGCCGGTCGAGGATGCTCGGTGCCGCCCACACGCCTTCGAGCATCGTTTCCATAAGGCGGTTGATTCGATGACTGATGCCGAGAAACAAGGGCCGGCGCTGCAACGCCAGGGCCAGGAGATCGCGCACGGTCAACGGCAGTCGCGCGTCGATGTTCAGCTTTTGCGGCACGTAGCCGACGTGCTTGGGGTTGGGCCGCGTGTGCTTGTGGCCGCAGTGAAAGGTGATGCTGCCGCCGTAAGGGATTTCCTTCAACACGGCGCGCAAGAGCGTCGTTTTTCCAGAGCCATTGAGACCGATCAGGGCAGTGATTTTGCCGCGCGCCAGGTCGGCTTCCACCCCCTGGAGGATGTCGTTGCCGCCCAGGCGCACGCGCAGGTCGCGGATGGAAACCAGCGGCGGAATCATTTCATGCTCGCGGCCAGGTGATCGAGGTTTTGCCGCATCTTTCGTTCGTAATAGTCCGGCGTCAGGCTGCCGGGCGTCACGGTTTCGAGCGTGTCGATTTCCACGAAGGCGGCGTCCGGCACTCCCTGCGCGCGGATGGCGTCGAGCAGCGTGGTCGCCGCCGACCGGCCGGGCAACTGCGGTTCGATAGTAATAAGGCGGACGTTCTTGTCCTTGCAGAGGTGGATGAGTTCGCGCAAACGTTTGGCGTCCGGCTCCGACTCGGGCAACTTCTCGATGCTGGCGACGATACTCAGTTTGAAGCTATCGGCGAAATAAGCCAGCGATTCGTGAAAGCTGAGCAAGTTGCGATCTTGCTTCTTGGCCAGTTGCTCCAGGCCGTCGGCGTGCAGCTTTTTCAGCTTGTCCATGTAGGCGGTGGCGCGTTGCTCGTAGCCGGCGGCGTGGGCGGGATCCTTCGCCTTCAGCGTGTCGCGGATCATCTCGACCATGTCGATGGATTCGGGGATACCGAGCCAGAGGTGCGGGTCCATCTCGCCGTGGCCGTGTCCCGCGTGGGCGGGGCTGATCGTCATCTTGCGCAGGCGATCCTTGAGTTGCGGCGCCTCGCCTAACTTGACCAAGGTAAGAGAATTATTGCCGCAGCCGCGCTTGAGGTTGTCGCAAAAGTTATCGCCGAAGTCGAGGCCGACGGTGAAGAACAGGTCGGCGCGGTTCAGTTTCAGGCCGTCCCGCGCCGTGGCGTCGTATTTGTGAGGATTTTGGTTGTCGAGCAAGCAGAGGACCGTGGCGTCGTCGCCGGCGACGTTGGCCGCGAAGCAGTAGAGGGGGGCGAACATCGTCATGACGCGCAGCCCCGGCCGCTCGCCCCACTCGTCGGCCGGCTTGCTGCAACCGGGCTGGCCGACGATCAGCATAACGGCGCCCAGGAGGAGTGCCAAACGTGTACCGACGACTCGGGACATGAAGACGCCTCCGCGTGGTTTACTTTGTATAACCATTGTCGAATTCTAACGGACCGAGGAAAGTCGGACAAGGCGAGGTAGGGATGCGAAAAGTGAAACCAAAAGCTAAGCGAGATCTGCCCGGTCGTGGGCCGTGTAGAATAAACGGGAGTATCTCCTCTCCCGCTCGCGGCTCTTTCGCTGTCTCGGGGGATCGTTCGTCGATGAAAGTTCTCGTCACCGCCGGCAACACGCTGACGCCCATCGACCGCGTGCGCGCGATCACCAATATCTT
>JBBSES010000549.1:0-3478 GCA_038239465.1 Gemmatales bacterium | reverse complement strand
TGGCGTCGAAGCTGTCGCTGCCTTCGGCGCTGATGGTGGCGTACATCATCGGCCAACCCACGAGGCCGACGAGGACGACGGCCATCGCCAGGCCGGCGAGCAGCACCAGCGGCCAGCCGAGGCCCGCGACCAGGATGTCGCCGACCACGGGGATCATGAAGAACAGGCCGTAGATGCACAGCAGTACGACGGCGAAAAGGATGACCACCAGCGGGAAGATCGGCGCCGAAAAGAACGAGAGATAGCGGGAGGCGACGAAGCGAATCGACTCGGCTAGGCCGACCTTATCGCCGCGCGCGATCTGCACCGCGGCCATGCGCGTGATGGCGCCGCCGACCAGCGCCCAGACGGCGAGCGTCCAGAGCGTGACGAGCAGGAAGTAGAAGCGATTCAGGCCGCCGGTCTTGGGCGATAGGAGATAGACCACGGGGTACAAGAACTTGACGAGCGGCTCGATGAGGACGGGCAGTTGGTCCGAGAGCAGCCAACCGCCGAAGTGGCCCGCGTCCCACGGCTTGCCCACCTGGCCCGTGACGAGCAAATACGGGTTGGGGCCGCGGTTCTCTTCCCAGGGCCAAAGGCGGAGGGCGCCGCCGTTCTTGGACGGGGGGATGAGGGTCTTATTCAGTATGGAAGCGTTAATGGGATCGTATTTCTCATAGCTTTCCGCGAGGTCGCCCGCGTCCATCGCATCGGGGCCAGGACCGGCGGCGGCGTGGAGGATGTTCCACTTGCGGCGGTCTTCGCGGAAAACTTTCCAGGCTTCCGCCTTCTTTTTCGCGTTGAACTGGTCCGGCGTTAGCGCGGGGTCTTCCTTGATGCGGAAGTCTTGGCCGTATTCGGCCGAGTTCCAGTTCGGCTTGGCCTGGCTGCCGTAGAAGATGATGGCCAGCAGATACCAGCCAACGGCGGTCATGAGGATGCCCGCGGCCGCCAGCAGGAGCTTTTTCGGGTCCAGCGCCACCTGAAAACCGCGGAACAATTCCGTCCAGGGCAGCACCTGGCGGAAGTTCACGTCCCGCACCTCGACCTTCTCCTCGGCCATGCAAATGCTCCTTGATGGACGGCGTTGCCCCGAGGGGCGCACCGTGGGTGCCGTTCAAAGTGGGAATTATATGACGCCCGGAGAGCTTTGCAACCGGCGGAGGTCGCGGAGAAATGGCAACCATGTGCGGCCCTTGCTTCCTGCGGTTACGCGGCTATATGCGGAGCGCCATTCGTGCGCCCCGACCGGGGCGAAGAACGGCATTTTGGCCCCGGTAGGGGCCGACGATTGTAGCCACGGGTGAAGCGCAGCGCAACCCGTGGAAGCCGACGAAGGAGCGCCGGGATAATGATGTCGAGCATAGGGCCGATGAACAGCTACGAGAAATGTCCGGCGTTACACGGGCGGCTCTCGCAGGGCGACGATGGTGAGGCCATGCCGATCGGCCAGCGCCACCGTTTCCTCCTGATCAATGACGATGGTCTTATCGGCCTCGATGGCGAGGACGCGGCCGCCCGCTTGCCGCAGCGTTTCCACCGTGCTGCAACCGACGGTCGGCACGTCGAAGCGCATGTCCTGGCGCGGCTTGGCCACCTTGACGACGACGAACCCCCCCGAGCGGCACAGCTGCCCGGCGCGGCGAATCGCCTCGTCGGTGCCTTCGATGGCCTCGACCGCGAGGGCCGTCATTTCCTTGACGGCAACGCTCTGCCCCACGTCGAGGCCGCCCATGGCGCGGGCCAACTCCCAACCGAAGGCGATATCCTTGGATTCCCGGGCGGAGGGCGAGCGGCGCGTCAGCGTTCCAGGTGTCACGAGCAACTCCGGGCATAAGTCCAGGGCCGATTCGAAGACGATCCCTTCGGCGGCGAATTCGTCGATCAGCCCCAGGAGCAAATTGTCGTCGCGGTTGTCCGAACGGCCGCGCCCATAGTAGTAGCGGAGAAAGCGCCAATCGGGAACGTAGTGCAGCCAGCGCCAGGGGGTGTGCATGCGCACTTTATGAATCTTGCCCGCCATGACGGCGCGGCGGACGCCAGCGCGGCGGAAGATGCGGAGGGCGCGGCCCAGGCGCGTCGGGCCGTTCCAGTGAAACTCGTCAACGAGGTCCGCTAACTCGGGCGGGGCATGGTGGCGCACGCCCAGGCAGACGACCGGAATCCCCAGCGAGCGCGCTTTCTCGGCGAACAGGATCGGAAAGCGGCCCCAACCGGCCAGCAGGCCGATCGGCTCGCGCGCGCGGGCAAGTTCACTCATCGTTCAACCCGATGTGTCGCTTGACGCGCCGCAAATCGCGGTACATCTCGGGCAGCTTTTCGAGGGTGACGAAGATACGTTGTTGCTTGACGAGCGGCCGCGCCGGTATGCCGAGAACGACTTGGTCGGCAGGCAAATCATTCAAGACCGACGAACAGGCGCCGACGCGCGTGCGGTCGCCGATGCGAACGTGGTCCGAGACGCCGGCCTGCCCCGCGAGGACGACGTAGTCTCCCGTGCTGCTGGAGCCGGCCATCCCTACCTGACTGACGAAGAGATTGTGCCGGCCGACGCTGCTGTTGTGGCCGATCATCACCAGGTTGTCGATCTTGGTTCCTTCGCCGACGCGCGTCGCCTGGAAAGTGCCGCGGTCGATAGTGCTGCCGGCGCCAATCTCGACGTCGTCGCCGATCTCGACGTGTCCCAGCTGCGGCACCTTGACGTGCCGGCCTTCCTGGAAACGGTAGCCGAAGCCGTCGGCGCCGATGACCGCGTTGGCGTGGACGATGACCCGATCGCCCAGGATGGTGCCGTCGTAGAGGACGACATGGGGATGGAGGACGACGTCCGCGCCGAGCCGGCAAAAGCGGCCGACGACGGCGCCCGCGTGGATGCGGCAGCGCGGGCCAACGACGCTGCCTTCGCCGACGCTGGCGAAGGGGTAGACGCCGACATCCTCGCCTAACGTGGCCGCGGGATGGACGCTGGCGCGCGGGTCGATCCCTTGGGCCGTGTCCGCCGGCCGACCGTGCAGATGGCGGACGATGGCGACAAAGGCGTTGAGGGGGTCGGCGACATGAATCAACGGCAGCCCGTTCTTGGGGAAGTTCGCCGCCACGACGGCGGCCGACGCCTTCGAGCGCGGCAACCTATTGGCGTGCTTGGCGTTTTCGACGAACGTGATATCGCCGGGTTGCGCCTCGACGATCGAGCGGGCGGCCGCGATCGGCGTGTCCGGATCGCCGTACACCTCGCCTTGCACCAGCTCCGCGAGTTGTCGAACGGTGACGGTCACGCGCGCGTCCTTTCGTCAGGGAGGGCGGGTCGTCCGTGGACCCGACGAAAGAGTAATCGAAGCGTCGCGCGGCGGGCAATGCGAATTTGAGGCTCAAGCCTTGGTGAGTGGCAATTCCGTAGGGTGGGGGGGGGGGGGGGGGGGGCCCCCGCCCAAGGAAACGGTTTACGGGGGGGGCGGCTCCCCGCGCGCCCCCCCCACCATCGTTGCAAATTACCACT
>JBBSES010000548.1:0-3484 GCA_038239465.1 Gemmatales bacterium | reverse complement strand
GGAAGTCGTCCCGGTCATGACGGCCGAGAAGCGCACTGCCGTTACCTACGAGGTCGTCGCCAAGCAAGTTCCCGTCACTTACAACGTCACCGTCCCGGTGATGACCCCGACCAAGATGACCGGCACCACGTATGAGGTCGTCGCCAAGCAAATCCCCGTCACCTACAACGTGACCGTTCCCGTCAT
The DNA here is from genome assembly GCA_038239465.1 of Gemmatales bacterium. Classification (GTDB taxonomy): domain Bacteria; phylum Planctomycetota; class Planctomycetia; order Gemmatales; family Gemmataceae; genus JBBSES01. The sequence goes on along the minus strand of JBBSES010000548.1, from coordinate 3,298 downwards.
GACGCCGACCAAGACCATGCAAACCTACTACACTTCCGTGCCGACCGAAGTCGTCCAGCAGATGCCGGTCTGCAGGATGGTTGCCACCGCCTGCGTCGATCCCTGTTCGGGCTGTAGCTACACCAGCTGCAAGCCGGTCACGGAGATGGTCGCCGTCAAGAGCGTCGTCATGCAGCAGGTGGCGCAGACCCGCGAAGTCGTGGTCAACGTCTGCTCGTACCGGACCGAGGCGCGCCAGAGCATGTCCACGGTGTACGAGAACGTCGCCAAGCCTTACGAGTACACGGTCAACGTCTGCTCGTATCGGACCGAGGCGCGCCAGAGCATGCAAACCACGTACGAGAACGTGGCCAAGCCGGTCGAGTACACGGTCAACGTCTGCAAGTACCAGTCGGTCGAGAAGTCGGCCGTCGTTAACAAGACCGTGTACGAAAACGTCACCGAGACGGTGAACGTCACGCAGACCTATTCCGAGATGGTGCCGTACACCAGCGTCGTCAAGGTGGCGACGAGGGTGCCGGTCGCTCCGGCGTGCGCGCCGGGCTACGCGGCCGCTCCGTGCTGCAAGTAGTGGGCTTGCCGTTTCGCGGATAACGCACAAGGGCCGCGGGAGACATGAAATGCCTCCCGCGGCCCTTGTGCGTTTTGTCAGGTGCTTACTCGGGGCGCTCACGCGACCCCGCTCGCCTTACGGGAACAACGCCGCGATGCCGACGATGACCGCTCCTTCGGCGACCACGCCCGTCACGCTCAGCCCCGGCGGATAGAGCAAGAACGGCGTCGGATCGCCCGGCAAGCAATAGCCGGTATTGCAGTCGGAGCAAGGCGTCGAGGCGAGGTGATAGGGCAACAGCACGAAGTCCTTGACGTACAGGCTGGCCGACACGAACGGTTGTATGAAGCCGAGGTCCCAGCCGTAGCGCTCGGCGTTGCGGTCCTCGAAGAGCAGCCGGCCATAGCAAACATAAGCCGGTTCCACCACCTGCGAGAGCGGCTTCCACATCCGATACTCGAAAGCCTTGCCGCCCGAGATGTCCGGCTCCACCGGGAACTGGATGCGCTCTGGCGTCGGCCGTTGCCGCGCTTCCTGACGCATCCGTTCTTGCAGCGACATTTCCGACTCCAGGCGAAACAGACGCTGCGATCCGGGCGGCTGCAGCTGCACGGCATAATCTTCCGACGATCCGGTGGCCACGCCCGGCGCCATGTTGGGGCCTTTCGGCTCTTGCAGGACCGTGCGCTGAATGTCGAAGGCGGCGGCCGGCCATTCGCGCGGCGTCGAGACGACGGGCGGCGCCTTAAACGGCGGCGGCATTTTGACGGCCGGAGCCGATACGACCGGAGGTGGAAGCTTGACGGCGCGTGGCGGCACGATGGCGGCCTTGGGAGCGGCCGGAGCCGGCGGCGCCAGCTTGGCGGCGGGCGCGACGACCGCTTCGGTCGCGGGTTTGCGCACGACGGCCGGTGGCGGCACCACGACCGCGGGAGCCACCGGCGGCGGGACGACAAGCGCCGGCTTCGCCGGGGCCGGCTCCAGCACTTCGGGAAGTGCCGCCGACGGTTCCTTGCTGAAGTACAGCGTCTTCGGCTCCGTGGCGGCGGCCGGCGACGGCGCCTCGGCCGGGACAGTAACCACTTTTTCGGAGCGTTTGCCCAACAACGACGGCAATTGCCAGCCGCGCCCCGGCTCTTGCGCCGACGCGCCTAGACCCGCGAGGAACAGCCCCAGCCCCAGGAGGCTAGCCGCCGTCCGAGTTCGCGTAGTCCGAACTCGAACTGTAATTGGGCGCTTCCTGCGTGATAACGATGTCATGAGGATGGCTCTCCTGCACGGCCGCGCCGCTCACCCGGATGAAACGGCTGCGCGTGCGCAATTCCTCGATGTTCCGGGTGCCGCAATAACCCATGCCCGCCCGCAAGCCGCCCACCAGCTGAAACACGAAAGGCGCCAGCGGCCCCTTGTACGGCACGCGCCCCTCGACTCCCTCCGGCACCAACTTGCCCGGACTGCCGTTCTCCTGTCGATAACGGTCGCCCGAGCCGGCGCCCATCGCTCCCAGCGATCCCATGCCGCGGTACGTCTTGAAGCTGCGTCCCTTGTAGACGATCGTCTGCCCCGGGCTTTCCGTCAGCCCCGCCAGCAAGCCGCCGAGCATGACGCCGTGTGCCCCCGCCGCCACCGCCTTGGTTACGTCGCCCGAGTAGCGGATGCCGCCGTCGGCGATTACCGGCACGTCGCTGCCTTCCAGGGCTTTGGCGGCATGGTAAATCGCCGTGATCTGCGGCACGCCGACGCCCGAGATCACCCGCGTCGTGCAGATCGACCCCGGCCCGATGCCGACCTTGATCGCGTCGGCCCCCGCGTCCGCCAGGGCACGCGCCCCTTCCGCGGTGGCCACGTTGCCGGCGATCACGTCGATGTCGAAGCGCTTCTTGATCTCCTTCACGGTGGCGATCACGTTGTTCGAATGCCCGTGGGCCGAATCGACGACCAGCACGTCCACGCCTGCCTTGATGAGCGATTCGGCGCGCTCGTAGCCGTGGACGCCGACCGCCGCGCCGACGCGCAACCGGCCCCGCGTGTCCTTGCAGGCGTTGGGAAACTTGGAGAGCTTGTCGATATCCTTGATCGTAATCAGGCCTCTCAGTTTATAGTTTTCGTCCACCAGCAAGAGTTTCTCGACCTTATTTTCCGTCAAAATCCGCTCCGCCGCTTCGAGCGTCGTACTTTCGGGGGCCGTGACCAGGTTGTCCTTGGTCATGACCTTCGCCAAGCGCTCGGTGCTGTCGGTCAGGAAGCGCAGGTCGCGCCGCGTCAGGATGCCCTTGAGGAAGCCGTTGACGGTGATGGGCACGCCGCCGATGTTGTGCTGCTCCATGAGGCGTTTGGCGGTGCCGACGGTTTCGTCGGGCGGCAGCGTCACCGGATCGGTGATGATGCCGTTCTCACTGCGTTTGACCTTATCGACCTCGCGGGTCTGCTGGGCGATACTTAGGTTCTTGTGGATGATGCCGATGCCGCCCTCTTGCGCCAGCGCGATGGCCAGTTCGCTTTCGGTGACGGTATCCATCGGCGACGACACGACGGGGATATTGAGCGGGATACGACGAGTGAGACGGGTGCGGACATCGACCTCGCCGGGCACGACGTCGCTGTAGCCCGGCTCCATGAGAACGTCGTCGAAGGTGATGCCCTGGTAAGCGATGCGGTCTTGCATGGCGGCGGCCTCCTCGGCGGGAAGGGAATGGAGGCATTATAGGGTGGACGGTGGACGGTGGACGGTGGACGGTGAACGGT
>JBBSES010000547.1:0-3485 GCA_038239465.1 Gemmatales bacterium | reverse complement strand
TCACACGTCGGCCTTACGGCTCGACGCTCGCCAAGCGATGTATTTTTTTCGCGCAGCGATTGGGAATAGCACAAAACGAGAGGTCGAGGCAAGAGACGGTGGCCGCGCTCATGGCATCTTCGAGAACGGCACCGGCAAGAGAAAGGCATGTTGTTCATACAGACTCGACACGCCGCCCCAGGCCAGATGCTGCGTGAAGAAGAGGATCAGCACGTAAAAGGCAATGGTCGGCACCATAAGTAGCCAGCTGGCATAGCGGATCGTCCAGTGACGCGGCGCCGCGCGGCGCAGCGCCCGGCCGCTCGCCCAACCCGTAATCACACGGGCCGGGAAGATGAGCGCGAGGAAGACCAGGCTTTCGAGAAAGACCATCTCGCGCGGGATCATCTCGATCTTCATCAGATAGAGCGGCAGCGCCAGCGCCAGCGTGAAGAACAGCGCAAGGAAGAACGCGACCGGGGCACGCTTGAACTCCGCGCGGATGGCCCGCACCTCGAAGAAGGCGCGGAAGCGGTTTTCGCGGGCGAAACGCATCTGCACGAACGGCACGTATTGCAGGACAAGCATCAGGGCGCAGGCGCCGAGAATGCCGGCCAGCGGATGCTTGTGTCCCAGCCCCAGCAGCGTGACGGGGATGGCCAGCCAAAGGGACGCGCCGACGAAGCCGCGCACGCCGAGCCAGAAGTAATAGGGCAAACGCAGGGCCGTGACGAAGTCCCAGACGGCGTCGCGCGCCGCGCCGTAGTAGCCGCCGCGCCACAGGCGCCGCGCCAGCCAGACGAAATTGAACGGCCAGAAGAAGTAGCGCAGTCGGCCGCCGCGGGCACAGGCGGCCATGACGTGGAAGGCGCCGAGGCCGGTCAAGACCGCCATGCCGACTTCCCAGCGGCGGGCAATCACGCCATCGGGGTCGATCACCTGCGCCGACGCCGCCAACGACGACGCCAGGTACAACGGCAGCCAGACGAGGGCGCAGCCGATGGCGATGCTTCCCAGCCGGGCCGATTGCCGCACGCCGATGAAAGCGTCGCGCAACCGGCCACTCCGCGCTACCCGGCCTCCCGATTCGAGCAGATAGCCGAGGCTGAGAAATTGCAGCACGGGGATCGCGGCCAACACCGAGAGGCCGAGAATCAAAGCCGCGGCGCCAAACACCCATTCGGCCATCGAGGTCAGGAAATTCCAGACGCGGCGGAGGATTCCGTGGCGAACGACCGGCTCGTCCACGGCGATGGCGTCCACGACGGGGATGGCGACCAGCACCGGCAACGCCTCCGCGGCCCAGACGTCCGTCCGGGGATCGCGCGGCTGACGCAGGGTAATTGGCGTCTGGCTCATGGAAGTGGTACTCGGCGGCACGGCCGAGGTTTCAACATTACAAAACGCTTCCGCGAAGCGTCGCTAACCGTCCTCCTTCTGTTTGCCCGCATCGAGTCGCGGCACCTCCAGCCCCAGGTCGCCGCGCGCCCGCAAGCAGGCTTCCATCAAATAAGTTCGCGTTCGTTTAGCGTCGGCCAACACGTCGGCCGGCAACACCTCGGGCGGCCGAATGGCCACGTCGATGGGCCGCCACCAATCGAGCTTCTTGTTCTGCGTCGGCTTGCCGTTGTAGTACGACGTATAGCTCCCGTAATTCCCCTCGATCCAGCAGACGACGACGGGCGTGCCCGGGCGCTCGCGCAGGATGAGCCAGACGCCGTGGCCAAACTTGCGCACCGACGGGGCAGGATCGCGCCGCAGCCAGCCTTCGGGGAACAGGCTGACGCAGCCGCCCCGGTCGAGGACGGCGATGGCTTCGGCGATTTCAGGAGCCTCCCGGCGATAGCGCGACGACTGCACGCGGATCGCCTGAAAGATATAGGCGAACCAGAAGTGAACGCCCGGCCGGTCGTAGTAGTCGCTCGTCATCATGGGAATCAGGCGGCGCGGCATCACCTTGCCCATGTACAACGGATCGAACCAGGCGGCATGATTGGCGATGACCAACAACGGCCCGCGCATAGGCACCTCTTGGGCGCCTGGCCCTCGGCCGCGCACCCGATACATCGGCCAGAAAATCATTTCGAGGCATTGATCGACGGTGATGCGAAAGAGAAACGCCCACGCGGCTCCACAGCCGGCGATGGCGACGGCAGTCAGCAGCCAAACCTGGCCCGCTGGATTCAGCCACTCGTGGCGCGATAGCAGAAACAACAGGACCATGGCGCCGACGATGAGGAGATAGTTGACCGCGTTGGAGATGGCCAGGCCGTTGCCGCGCGCGTCGGCCGGGATGCTCCGCTGATAGCTGGCGCGCAGCGGCACGTTCGTCAATCCAGCCATGAAGCCGAGCATCAGCGACGGCCCGACGAGGTGATGCGTCAGCCCCGACCAGGCGAGGGCCAGCACCATGCCGGTGGCGCCGAAGGGGATCAACCCCAGGCTGCGGCGCGGATTGCCCTGCCACCCGGCGGCCAGGGAGCCGACCGCCGTGCCGACGCCGAGCAGGAGCAACGACCGGGCCAAAGCCTCCCGATCGCCTTCGGGGGTCACCGCGCCGCTGACGCCCAGCAGAGCGCCGGCGCCGGCCACCACCAGGGCGACGAAGCCGGCCAATCCCCACAAACTGGCGCGGGCCTCGGCGTCGTGAAACACCCGGCGCGCGTCGCGGAAGAAACCGGCGATAGCCAGTCCCCAAGGCTCGGGCCGACAAATATCGGACGGAAAGCGCGCCGGCCACGCCGCGAGCATACTCAGCAAGTCCAACCCCAGTACCACGGCGATCGCACAGGGAAACCCCCACGGTCGCCAGGGTGCTTTCGACGCCTCGACGCCGAGCAGCAGACCGCCGACGACGCCCGCGGCGCCGCCCATCTCGATCCAGCCGTTGACGGTGGACAGCGGCAAATGCGCATCGACGGCGACGGCGGGCAACAGGGCATAGCGCGTGGCGCTGTAGAGGGCGCCGCCGGCCATCGTCGCTAACAGGCCGACACACCAGAGCCAGGCATCGCCCTCGGTGCCCAGCGTTAGACCGAGAAAACCCGTGACGATTAAGCAGAAGCCCGACGCGCCGAGCAACACCCAGCGCTTGGGGAGGCCATTGCCTAACGGGCCAGTAATGGGCGCCAGGAGCAGAAAGGGCAGGATGAAAAACGGCGTGACCTGATACCAGGCGGCTTGCGCTTCGTGGGCGCCGGCGCGGGCGACTTGCAGGATGACGAACATGCGCAGGCAGTTGTCGGCCAGGACGCGCGCCGTCTGCGACAACCACAGGGCGGCCAGTCGGAGCCGGGCGTCGCGCACTACGTCCTCCGCGGCAAGGGGACTCCTCTCGGTCGATGGGAAACCGTAAATAGCCTATGAAATGGCGGCGCGACGGTCGATGTGTGATTTGCCGATCCAGCTGCCGACGGCTCGCGCGTCCAGGTTCAGGGCGATTCGACCCCTCAACGCCGCCGCCAAGGGCGTGTCGCGCGGAGGGTAGGCGGTTGGCGGAGAGGGCT
>JBBSES010000546.1:0-3487 GCA_038239465.1 Gemmatales bacterium | reverse complement strand
GGGGGCTAACGCCAATACCGTTTAACGAAGCTCGATGTTCAGTACGATGTACAGTATTTTTCAGGCGATTTTTCAATGTACAAACAAGTGAACTGCGTCCTTCGTTAAACGGTATTGGGGCTAACGCCCCCCGCTCGCCAAAATACGATTACTTCCGCGCCGGTTCTAGCGGCACGGCCACGAACTCCTTGACGAGCTTCCCCGTGTTCGGATCGTTGAGCCGGATCGTGCCGTCGAAACCGCCCGAGGCGACTTGGGCGCCATCGGGCCGGTAGGCGACCGCGTAGACCGCTCCGTGTTGTCCATCGAAGGTCGATACCTTCGGATTGGTTTGATAATCGCCCATGAAGATCAGCGGCGAAACGCCGGGTAACGCCAGCGGGAGTGCATTTAGCGCCTGGGCTTGCAGGTCGGGCGTGCGTCCGGCCAGACGATAGACGCGGACCTCGCCCTTGCCGTCGAGACTGCTGCCGGCGGCGAAGCGGCTGCCGTCCGCGCTGCAGCGCAGGGCGTAGATGCGGCCCGGCATGGCTTCGAACTCGCGCAGCCTATTGGCGTCGTCGCCGATGACGCGCTTGACTTCGCGGTGCATCTTGTAGATGCGCGGCACGCCGTCGGAGCCGCCGATGACCAGTTCGGCATAGAGCAATTCCTGCGGATCGGGCGGCGATTTGACGAAGCGCTTCGTACTCAGCGGCCGCAACGATACGGAAGCCAATCCACCCTTGAGCGCGCCCGGCGTGATGCTGGTGACGTTGTCGATGAAGCGCTGCGTCGCCACTTCGGTTAGCTTCATCGAGCGGTCGCGGCTGACGGAAACCAGGTGCTTGCCGTCCGCCGAGAAGGTGGTGTTCAAGACCCAGTCGCTGTGCGCCCCCTGGTAGAGGACCTGTTCGCCCGTGTCGGCGGCGATCGCTCGCAGCGTGTTGTCCACGCAGCCGAAGGCGAGCTTGCCGCCGTCCGGCGACCAACTTAACCCAAAGAGCGTATCGAACGACGCCGGTACGGAGAGTTTCAGCTTCTTCTTTTCCAGGTCCCAGATTTGAATCTCGCCGAAGCGCCCGGGGCTGCCGCCGGCCACGGCCAGGAGTTTGCCGTCCGGCGAGAACGCCACCGCTTCGATGCGCTCCGACAAGCCCACGAAACGGGCGACCATGCCGGAGCCGTCCGCTTTATGGAGGATGACTTCGTGATACCCGGAGACGGCGATCAACTGGCCGTCCGGCGAATAATCGAGCGCCGAGATGACCGGCGGCGACGTGTACTTCGGCGGGTTCTCCTGGTCGATGGTCTCGCGGGCCGAAATCGGCGTGTCGTCCTTGGCCCCTTGCGCGATCCACTTTTTGAACTGCTGCACGTCGCGTTCGAGCAGGGCCGGCTTCCCTTTGGGCATGAGGGCCGGCTTGCCCTCGCGCGGCACGATCTGTTCGAGCAAGTAGCTTTCGTCGGGTTTGCCGGCGACGACGCCAGGCTGTTCCTTCTCGCCCTTCTTGAAGAGGGCGGCGTGGTTGGTCATGACGTAGCCGCCCAGCGGCTTGGCCGGCTGATGGCAGCCTTGACAATGCTGTTGGATAAGTGGGCGAATCTCTTTGTAGTAGCTGACGTCGTCCTTCTTGGGGACGGCGTCGGCGGCCCGAAGGGAGGGAACCGCGACCGCGAGCGCGACGACCGCGCCAACCAGTGATCGGACGCCGATCATGAGGAAGTTCCTTGGTGCGATGGTCAGGCGTGGAGCCGATGGATGTGTATTTTGTCTCTGCCCGGCCGGGGTAGCAACACAGAAAGCGGCGCGGGACGGTGGGAACCGTCGATTTCTGGGAACCCCGGGTAGGGTGGTCCCGCGCAGTCCCCGGCGAGGGGGTCAAATCGCAACGCTCGGCGGGCGACCCTACGGGGAAGCGGGGCGCGTGCGTTTGACGTAGGTTATCATGGCAAACGTGGGGACGGGATGCAAGAATAAATCCAGAAGCGATGAGAGAAATGGATCGCCAGCAACTCTTGGCGCGGCTGACAGCCGAGTTCCCCGAGGTGGCCGCCCAGATCCGAGACGACGAGGCCGGACTCTTGCATTACGAAGTCGCCGCCTTCCGCCGCGCTACCGGAGAAGCGCTGGATAGCGGTCATTTATGGTCGGCCGAGCGGCACTTTCGTTTCGTCGCCGAGATGCTTGCGGAAGCCGATCCCCAACTCCGCAATGCCTTAGAGATTTCGTACGTCGAAGACCTGGCGCTAGGAGATTTTAGCCCGGAACGCCATGCCGCGGTCAAAAGCCGAATGCCCCGATCGTCGCGAGCGCTGGTCATCGAGTACAATCCACGGTGGAAGTGGTCAAACCTTTTTCTCGGAACTGGAGGCAAACCATGCCATTTACCGTTGCCATACCCGGCGGCGCGAAGGACTACGATTTCGGTTCATGTAGCGGACGACAAAGACATATGCGAGGGCGGGCGTGGCCGGTGTCATCAGCTGTGCCCAGGGCAAATAAAACTGCGTGAAATAACTGCCGTCCTGCTGCGCGATCCCTTTGCCCGTCTTGACCTGCACGCGCGTGACAGCCTCGTCCGTGCCCCGAACGACGAAAATGCCGTCGCCTATGTCCACCTCGGGAATGGCGACGTTGATGCCGCGGTGCGAAAACTCGGCCATAACTGCCAGGTGGCCGCTGCGGCCCGTGAATAGCTTGCCGTGGTCTGGACCGGGATTACAGGGCGTCAAGGCTGACATGCGATCATTCCCGTCGAGGTGGAGCGTCCGACCGGCCTTCCCGCTCGCGCCATTTATACGGAAAGCACGCCTCGCGCCTCTTCGCACAAGATTTGCGCGGCCGCGGCCGTCGGTGCTTCGGCGATCACGCGCACCACAGGCTCGGTGTTGCTAGGCCGCAGGTGAACCCAGCGGTCAGACCAATCGAGACGCAGGCCATCGGTGCGGTCGCCACTCGCCTCGGGCCAATGGCCTTCGAGCCTCGCGTAAGACTCGGGCAACCGAGCCGGGTCGAGCGGAAACTTGGTTTTGACGATGTGATACGTCGGCAGCTCGGCGACGAGGGAACTCAACGTCTGGTCGGTCTCGGCGATAAGGTTGAGGATCAGCCCCATGCCGATGAAGGGATCGCGCACCCAGCCGACGCGGGGGTCGATGACGCCGCCGTTGCCCTCGCCGCCGATGACGGCGCCGACGGCTTGCATCTTTTCGACGACATTGGCCTCGCCGACGGCGGCGCGGTGGAACGGGCAGTCGTGGCGCTGGGCGATATCCTCCACGACGCGCGACGTCGACATGTTGACCACGACGGGACCGCGCTGCCGGCTTAGGCGGTACTGCGTCGCCAGAGCCAGCGTCAATTCCTCGCCGATATAGCGGCCGGTTTCGTCGATCAGTGCCAGGCGGTCGGCGTCGGGGTCGAGGACGAAGCCGATATCGACGCCGGCGCGGGCTACTTCGGCGCACACGTCGCGCAGATTCTCCTCGATGGGTTCGGGCGTGT
>JBBSES010000545.1:0-3498 GCA_038239465.1 Gemmatales bacterium | reverse complement strand
CTCAACCCCACCCCCAGCCCCTCCCCTAAAAGGGAGGGGAGCCAGAGATGGGATGTTTCAGTTGCTGCGCGACTAGCTCGCCTATTTTAGGGAAACCAACCAAGAGCAGGCAATGCCGGGCGCTTCCGTACCCCCGGCGACCCCGGTAAACCTTGCCGCTTGCGCTGGCTCTCCGCCGGCTTTGTGTCGATCATTTCGCCGCCGCCCCTGGTCCGCGAAAGACCGCCGCCGGTACGATGGGGTAGTGTCGCCGCCGACTTCGTGGGTGCGGAAGCGTGATCCGGTCTTTCTCCATTCTCTTGTTGATCGTCCCTCTTTGTGGAGGTTGCGCGACGGCGCGCATCGAGGTGCGCAGCGCTCCGCAACGGATGCCGGCGCGCGGCATCGTTCTCGTGGCTGACGGCGCCGGCGATTATCAGGCGGCATCGAAGGCATTGTGCCGCGTGGCCGGCGAGACGAACTTGCCGCTGGCGGTCGAGGAATTCGATTGGTCGCACGGCTATGGCCGAGTGATCGCCGATCAGACCGATTACGACCACGCCCGCTGCCAGGGCCAGCGCCTGGCGGCACGGGTATGCGCGTATCGTAAGAGTTGCCCCGACGGCGAGGTTTACCTCGTCGGCTACAGCGCCGGCAGTGGAGTGGTATTGGCGGCGGCCGAGGCACTGCCCCCGGCGAGCATCGATCGCATCATCTTGCTGGCCCCGTCGGTGTCCGCCTGCTACGACCTGCGGCGAGCGCTGCAGACGAGTAGACAGGGGATGGACGTCTTCCACAGCCGACGCGACACTTTGCAGCTAGGTCTCGGCACCGATATCGTCGGCACGGCGGATCGGATGAACGGCCCGGCGGCGGGGCGCGTCGGTTTCGCCGCCCAGGCGACGACGCCGGAAGATGCCGTGCTTTACCGTAGGTTACGCCAACATGCCTGGGATCCCGCGGTGGCCTGGACTGGCAATGAAGGCGGCCACTATGGAGCTTATAAGCCGCGCTTCCTGGCGGCCTACGTCGTGCCGCTGTTGCGGAGTTGCGGTTCCTGACGCTGCCGCTTAGCCTTCCTTGTTAATCACATCGATCAGCATCCGTAGCCGTCCCAGGTTGCGCCGATCGAAGCGGAAGCGCAAGCGCGGCAAGGTCGCCAGGTGCGTGTCGTTGATTTCAGCGGGCAAGGCCGTGGTCAGCGAGAACGACCCATCCACGACGATATCCTGGAAGTCGCCAGCGATCCGGGTCAGCAATGGGTCCGAGAGCGGCTTCTGCAAGCGAAGCACCAGGTCGCCGTGGACGTACCTCATGCTGTGATAGACCCGGTAAAAATTGAGGACCTCGGCGACTGCTTCCTCGACCGACGACGCGATCTTGTACAGCGCCGTGTCGGCGGGCGAGATGAGTTGCCGGGCGAGAAGCACGTCTTTGACGTAAGCCTGCCATTTCAGCCAGTAGTCGCCGCCCGGTTGGTCCACCATGACGATGGGGATGAGATGGCTCTTGCCGGTCTGCACGAGGGTCAGCACCTCGAAGCCTTCGTCCTGGGTGCCGAAGCCGCCGGGAAACAGGGCGATGGCGTCGGACTCCTTCACGAAGAGCAGCTTGCGCGTAAAGAAATATTTCAGGTGCATCAACTTCGTATCACCGGCGATGACGGGGTTGGCGTCTTGCTCGAAGGGGAGGAGGATGTTGACGCCGATACTGTTGTCGCGGCCGGCGCCGACGTGGCCGGCTTCCATGATGCCGCTGGCGGCCCCGGTGACGACCATGAAGTCGTTCTCGGCCATGCGCCGGCCGAACGTCACCGCCTCCTGAAACGACGGGTCCGACGCCGGCAGCCGCGCCGAGCCGAAGACCGCCACCTTGCGCCGATGCCGAAACGGCGCGAACACCTTAAAGGCGTAGCGCAACTCTTTTAGCGCCGTGCTGAGCATCTTCACGTCGCCGCGGTTGGCGTTGTCGCGCGCCAGCTTGTCGGCGGTGTCCTTGATTTGCTGCACCAGCTGCTCGATGCTGATCGGTTGACGCTCGTCCTCGCGATGGGTGTCGGGGTCGTGGACCTGATGGAAGAGGCCGCTGGAGCCTCGATTGGCTTGCCGTTTCATGCGCCGTCCTTCGCGTCGGTGGCCCGTCTCTCCTCCGGGCCGGGTGTCGGAAAATGAACCTGGCTATTTAATTGTAGGTCGGGATGAAGGCGTGTGGAAATGAGGAGGAGATAGAGAGAGGTTCGCGGATGGAAACAATCAGTCCGAGCCGGCCAGCGCCTCCAGCGCCTCGGCGCGGGTGTCGTACAGCGCCCAAAGCGTGTCCAGGGCGGTCAGGTGCAATAATTCGCGGATGCGCTCCGACGAACCCGCGAGAACGACCTCGCTGCCGTGCTGCTTGACGAGCATGTGGCAGCGCAGCAAGAACGAGATGAACACGGAGCCGAAATAATTCACTTTGGTGAGGTCGATGACCAGACCGGCCGGCGGATCTTGTCGCAGCGGAGCCAGGACCATCTGCGCGGCTTGTTGGATGACCGCCTCGTGCATACTTTCCACTTCCGGCGACGGGATGATGACAGCGATGTCGCCGTGGCGCTCAACGCGAAACGATTCGCTGCTGGAGGCGTCTGTCGTCATGGTGTGGACCATCCCGTCGGCAGAGTAACCAGGGTTCGACACGAGGCGCCCTTAAAGTACCGTTCGCGGCGCCGCGAATCAAGCGCCAAGGGGCAAGTCGCGTTGGGCGGGTCAGGGGTCAGTGGTTGACGAAGTAATGAGCGGACGGTGGACGGGTATTTGCATTTTCCGTCCATCGTCCGCTCATTAGGGAGCCATCGCCGCCCGCTCCATCATTCGCTTTGCCGTTAGAGCATCGGCCACTTCAGCCAGCCAGGCGTCCACCGGCAGCGCGTAGGGACGGAACTTCTCCGGCAACGCCTGGTCCTCGCTGTGGAACAAGGCTCGATTCATGCCGAGCTTGCTGGCGGCGGGCGAGTCGATCAGCGTACTCGAATCGTTCGGACTCATCTGGAACAGGACGCGCGACTCGAACTCACGCAGCGTCTGGCGGTCGAGCGTGCGATGGACGTTGTTCAGACCGTCGCACCAGATGAGGCAGTGAACGCCGACCGCGGCGCCTTCCTTGAGGATCGTTTCCAGCTGCTTGGCGGGCGGCACCGGCGCGTCGTCGGCGCGACGGCTGAATCCGTAGTCGTCGTCCGCCTTGCGCAAATCGCGTAAGCGGTGCAAGCCGTGGACCACGAGGTAGATCGCGGGAAAGTCGCCGTCGGTCGTCTTCTGCCGACGCTCCACCTCGGCGGCGATTTCCGTCAGAAACGCGGGCACCTCGCGCCATCCTCCGAGTTGGGTATCGTGGGGCAAGCAATCTAGTACCTTGCCCAACAATCCCGCGAAGGGCGAGTCGGCGGCCTGGCCGTCGAGAACGCGGAAGCGCGCGCCTGTGGCGCTATCGCCGGTCGGCGCGTGCTGGCTGGCTAGGCTGACGAGGGCCGCGGCGAGGATG
>JBBSES010000544.1:0-3506 GCA_038239465.1 Gemmatales bacterium | reverse complement strand
GCGCAGATGGTGCAGCTGCTGGGCGCGGCGGTCGGCGGCCAGATGGTCCGCGCCCAGGCGGCGCGGACGCGCGTCGAATACGAGCAATTCTTCTCGCAAAAGGTGCTGCGGGAACTGGAGCGCGACGCGGCCTTGCTCGAAGGCCGCACCCAAGAGGTGACGTTGCTCGTCGGCGGCGTGCAAAACTTCGCCCGCCTGGCGCGGCGCGTCGGCCCGGCCGTCGCTTGCCGTCTGGTGCGCGAAGTCCTCGACCGCTTGACGGAACGCATCGCCGAGAATGGCGGCGTCATCGTCGAGTACGCCGGCGCCGGCATCGCCGCCCTGTGGAACGCCCCAGCGCGGCAACACGATCATCCTTTATTGGCCTGCGGGGCGGCCCTGGCCATGCTCAGCGAGTTGCCCGACCTGAATGGCCGCTGGCAACCGACGCTCGGTGAGCCAGTGAAACTCGGCATCGGCCTGCACACCGGCGAGGCGCAGGTCGGCAAGTTAGGCAGCAGCCAGCGCTTCAAGTACGCGGCTTACGGCCCCACCGTGGACCTCGTTGGCCGCGTCCACAAGGCCGCCGAGCAGCTGGGGCAAGCGATCCTGCTCACGCACCCCACCCGCGAACGCCTGCCCGACACGCTCGCCCTGCGCCGTCTGGGCCAGGTGCGCTGGGGCGCCGAACCGCTGACGCTGCACGAATTGCACGGCGTCAGCGCGTCGCCCGTCTGGGTCGCTTGCCGCGACGCTTATGAGGCCGCGTTGCATCACTTTGAGAACGCGGAATTCGCCGCCACCTGCGAACGATTGTTGACGTTGGTCGATCTCAACGAGCCGCGCTCGCAGCTGGACACGCCGACGATCAAACTATTACGCCGGGCGTGGGATTGCCTGGACACGCCGCCGGAGCCGTTTGACGCGGTGCTCGATTTGCGGCGTTAGGCTACGCCCGCGGGACCGCCCGGCACCGTGCCGCTGCCTGAAAGCATCGCCATGCTCGATATTGCCTCGAATGTGCTAAACATCCGCAGGCTTCCGGTCAGGACGTAGCTGACGAGCTAACCTACCTTCCCAACCAAGGACGCACCTTATCAAGAGGTTTTCCCTCCCTTGGACGCGCGGAGTGCGCGAAAAGTAAACAACCCGGCTACCCCGCGCCAGGATAAAACCCCTTCTTCTCCGCCGCTAACTGTCGAATCAACTCGGTCGGCTCGAAGCGCTTGCCGAGCGGCTCATACTTGTGCAGCTTCGTCAAAATGGTTGGCAATCCCACGGTATCGGCCCAACGCAGCAGGCCGCCGCGGTAGGGCGGGAAGCCAATGCCGAGGATCAAACCCATGTCGACGTCGGCCGGGTCGCGGACGATCTTTTCCGTCAAGACGCGGCTCGCTTCCGTCAGCATCGGCAGGAAGAGGCGGTCGGTGATCTCGTCCTTGTCGATGGCGCGTTGCCCGGTACGAACGGCGGCGAGAAGGGGCGCCAGCGCCGGGTCGTCCTCGCCGCGCGGCCCCTTGGCGTACTTGTAGAAGCCGGCGCCCGACTTCTGTCCCAACCGGCCGGCCTTGACCAGTGCCTCGACGATGCGCGAGGTTTTCGACCGATCCGGGAAAGCGTCGGCGATGACACGGCCAGCATAGAGCGAGGTATCGAGGCCGACCACGTCGTTCAGCGCGATCGGTCCCATCGGCATGCCGAACGCCAGCGCCGCCTTGTCCAGGTCGCGCGAGCTGGCCCCTTCCTCCAGCATCAACAGTGCTTCGTTGAGGTACGGAAATAGCACGCGGTTGACGAGAAAGCCGGGGCAATCGCGGACCACGATGGGCGTCTTGCCGATCTTCTTCGCCAGGGCCACCAGCGTGACGACGGTTTGATCACTGGTCTTGTCGCCGCGGATGACTTCGACCAGCTGCATCCGCTCCACGGGATTGAAGAAGTGCATGCCGGCGAAGTTCTCCGGCTTCGTCACCGACTGCGCCAGTCGCGTAATCGAGATGGTCGATGTGTTCGACGCCAGGATGGTGTCGGGGCCGACGAGGGCCTGAATGTCGCGGAAGAAGGTCGCCTTGACCGCCTCGTTCTCGACGACGGCCTCGATAACCACGTCGCGGTCGGCAAAGGCGGCCAGGGCGCCGACGCCGCTCAGCTTGCCGAGCGCGGCGACCACTTCCTCGGGCTTCATGCGGCCAATCTTGACGCGCTCGGTCAAACTCTTGGCGACGGCGTCGATGCCTTTTTCCAGTGCCGCCGCGTTGCTGTCGAGCAGCGTCACTGGCACCCCGCGGCGAACGTGCGCCCCGGCGATGCCCGCCCCCATGATGCCGGCGCCGACGACGCCGACGCGGCGCACATCCTTGGGAAGTAACTTGGCGTCCTCGACGCCGGTGTCCTTCTGCAAGCGCTGCGTCATGAAGAAGATGGCGATCAGGTTGCGCGAGATGGGGCTGCCGACGAGCGGCACGAAGGCGGCACCCTCGGCTTTCAGGCCTTCATCGAGTGGCAGGTTGCATCCCTTGGCGATGGCGTCGAGGGCGGCCAGCGGCGCCGGCATCTGGCCCTTGGTCTTGGCCAACACCTGAGCACGGGCGACGGCGACCGCGAACGTCAGCTGCTCCTCGCTCAGGCCGACGGGTTGCCGTTTCTTCCGCCGGGCTTCCTCCCAGGCTTTCGATTCCGCGGCCCAGCTGAGAAGTCGCAGCGCTTCGTCGCGCAGGCGCTCGGGCGGCACCGCGTCGAAAACGATGCCCAGATCGCGGGCGCGTATGGCGGTCACCGTTTCGCCGGCGCAAATGAGTTCGGCCGCGACGGAGGGGCCGAGCAAGCGCGTCAGCCGTTGCGTGCCGCCCCAACCGGGAATCAGGCCGATCTTGGTTTCCGGCAGGCCAATGTCGGTCTTGGGGTGCAGACTCGCCAGGCGGAAGTCGAAGCCGAGCGCCAGTTCGAGGCCGCCGCCGACGCAGGCTCCCTCGATGGCGGCCACGGTCGGATAGGGCAAATTCTCGATGCGGGCGATGACGTCGAGGCCGAGTTGCACCATCTTTTGCCCGGCGGCGAGGTCTTGCATGGCGGCGCCGAGTTCGCGCAGGTCGGCGCCGGCGATGAACATCCCCGGCTTGCCGCTGACGAGCAGCAAGCCGCGCACGTCCTTACGCTCCTCCAGTTCCTGGAGCAAGCCTTGCCATTCGCGGAGGACGGCGGAACCCAAGGTATTGGCGCGGCTGCCGGGCAGGTCGAACGTGACGACGGCGATGCCGTCGCCGCCGACCTCCAGACGCAGGGCGGATGGATTCTGGCTCATGATGGCTGCCTCTCGCGGGGAGAAAGACGGGGGTGCGCGGAACCGCGCTAACGCGAGGGTATCTTATGGAGAGAGCGCGGTTTAGCGACGCGCCTGCGTGAATGACCTGGCGAGGGGGGGGGGGTTGCCCCCCGGGGGTCCCCGCGAGTACACCACCGGGGGGGCACGCCCCCCCCCCGCCCGGGCCCCAACCCGAACTACCCCAGAGTAAGGGGTTATGGGGGTT
>JBBSES010000543.1:0-3509 GCA_038239465.1 Gemmatales bacterium | reverse complement strand
CGGCCGTCGAACAGGCCCATGACGCCTTCGACGACGGCGATATCGGCGCCGGCGCTGGCCCTGGCGAAGGCCGCCCGCACCGCGTCATCGGAGAGCATCCAGGTATCGAGATTGCGGCTGACGCGGCCACACACGGCAGTGTGATGGCCCGGGTCGATGAAATCGGGACCGATCTTGAACGGCTGCACTGTCAGGCCGCGTTGGCGCAGCGCCGCCATCAGGCCAAGGGCGACCGTCGTTTTACCGACGCCGCTATGAGTGCCGGCGACGACGAGACGGCGCATGGGCATGACGGTTAACCCAATCACGCGCGGACGAGAGAAGAATTGGTAATCGTCGCCAGAATTTCGTCCCACACGGCGCGGCGCGCTTCGAGACACTGGAGGGCCGTCGCTCGCGCCTCGCGCTCTTTGCCCGAGTCGCCGCCGCACAGACGCGCGACGAGCCGCCGGGCTTGCGGACCGTGGACGTCGCCATCGAGATCGACGTGACGCCGTAGGTAATAGGCGAAACGGCCGAAGCGCTGGGGGTCCGTGTCGCCCAGCCGTTCGAGGAATTGGACGAACATGCCCGGTATCAAGTCCTCGCGTCCCAAGGCAAAGGCAGCTCCGAGGCAGTGGGTTTCCGCGTGTTCCGCGATGTGGAGCGTCAGCCGAACGAACGCGGCCGTCGCTTGCGGCACCTCGGTTCGCCGCAAAGCGACATCGACGGATTGCCCCGAGCGAAGAGCGGCGAGGAAGCGTTCGATGGGGCCGACATCCGCCTCGGCGTCGCGCATGGCGGACAGGTACAACTCGAAGTGGCTGGTATGGCCGCCGGCGCCGTCCTCGTCGCTTTCCTCGGCGAGGACGATTTCGTTGACGAGCCGCCGCGATGCCGTGTCGGCCGTCGGTAGCCAGGGCACCTCGACGCAGGTCAGCCGCCGCTGCAAAGCCTTCAAGAGCGATTGAAAGTCCCACACGCAAAAGACGTGATGCCGCATGAAAACGCGAACATCCGCCGGTTCGCGGACGGCGGCGTAGAGCGGGTGGGCCAAGAGTCGTTGCCGGGCGTCATCCAGTTGCGCGGTCGCTTCGAGGTCAGACACCATCGTTCCCCCGGTAATGCCGATGGGCATGCAAGCATTATAGGGAGAAGAATCGACCCGCGGAGGAAAGCCCGTTCTGGGTCGAATTATCGCGGCGGTCCCAGATGTACGGCCCGGACCAGCGGCGACTTGTCGGCGCTCGATAGGGCCGGCCCTTCCTTGTCCTTTTCCAGCGGACGGGGCGGCGGCAAAGACTCGGGAATGACGGGCGGCGTGTTTCGGGAAAGGCGAACCGTCACGTCCTTGTCGGCCTCGAAAACGCGGCCATCGCTCAGGGTCAGTTGGACAATGACGCGCAGCTTTTCGTTCGTGGGCCGGGTCTTCCACGGCAAGATGATGAAGTAGCCGCTGCTCCATAGGCCACTTTTCCAGGTGCGGCCCAGCTGGTTGGTGTTCAAGTCCCAGCTGCTGAGCGGGGTCTTCAAGCCGTCCTTGCCGATTTCCAGAGCTTCAATGTGGACCGTACCAGCGGCTTTGAGGGGACTGCCGTCGCAGTCGCGCGGCTCGACGACGACTTGCAGAGCGTCGTCTGCGGTGCAGTTGTCCTCGCGATAGCCGCCCGTCTGCCGGCCGAGGACCAGCTTGACGACAGTGGCCGTGGCGGCCACTTGTTCGGGGCAGACGGGGCCGCCGATGTTGGATGAGTGAATTTCGCCGAGTTGCCGATGCAGGGATTCGTTGACGCAGACGGTGTGTTCGAGTTCGTCCTTGACCTCGCGCAACTCGGCCTCGCGGCGGCGCAATTCCGATTCGACCTTGGCACTACTACGGCAGCCGGGCAAGGCCAAAAAGAGAGCGGAAAGCAGCAGCGGCAGGGCCGGCATTCGCCTGGCCCAGTCCCGCTGGCCGCTTTCCGCTTTCCGCCTTGGCTCGTGCGTCATGTTGTCGATTTCGGGGGCATGGAGGACGCGGTGAGGCGCTCGAGGACGGTGTCCACGATGCCGTACTCTAGGGCCTCCTTGGCCGACAGGAACTTGTCGCGGTCGGTTTCCCTCTCGACCTTCTCCAGCGTTTGCCCGGTGTGGCGCACCAGGATTTCATTCAGGGCGAGCTTAAGGCGGATGAACTCCTTGGCGTGGATCAAAATCTCGGTGGTCGTGCCCTCAGTGCCAGCGAGCGGCTGATGGATCATCACCCGCGAGTGCGGCAGGGCGTTGCGCTTGCCCTTGGCGCCGGCGGCGAGCAGCACGGCGCCCATGCTGGCGCACTGGCCGATGCAGTAGGTAGCCACGTCGCACGACACGTACTGCATCGTGTCGTAGATGCCGAGGCCGGCCGACACCGAGCCGCCCGGCGAGTTGATGTACAAGTGAATGTCGGCCTTCGGGTCGTCGAACTGGAGGAAGAGAAGCTGCGCCACGATCAGGTTGGCGCTGGTGTCGTCCACGACTCCTTGCAGGAAGACAATGCGGTCTTTGAGCAAACGGCTGTAAATGTCGAAGACCCGTTCTTCGCGGCCGCTGCGCTCCACGACATACGGAACTAGGGGCATGGCGTGATCTCCGGTTAACCCGGCACCGCTCGATGAGGCGAAAGCCGGGATGAAGGTGGATGGGAATTCCGTGGGATGTCAGAGTTATCAAGACCTCGCGTTCACCCGAAAACGAGCAGGTGATTGGCGAGCGGGGGGCGTAAGCCCCCCGTGGATTTCGCTCGGAGAACCACGGGGGGCTTATGTCCCCCCGCTCGCCGGGTTTATTACAGAGCAACTACTACTTCTTCTTCTCGTCCGGCTGCCGGTAGAGAACGTCGTCCACCAGGCCGAACGCCTTGGCTTCCTCAGCGTGGAAGTAGCGGTCGCGCTCGGTTTCCTTCTCGATCCGCTCCTTGGGCTGGCCGGTCGCCTTGGCGAGAATCTCATTCAAGATGTTCCGGTCCTTGACGATCTCATTGGCCTGGATCTCAATGTCGGACACCTGGCCGCCGACCTGGCCCCACGGCTGATGGCACATGATCTTCGAGTGCGGCAGCGCATAGCGCTTGCCCTTGGTGCCGGCGGCCAGGATGATGGCCGCGCCGCTGGCGGCGAGGCCCATGCAGTAGGTCGAGATGGGACATTCGAGGAACTGCATGGTGTCGTAGATGGCCAGCGTGGCCGTCACCGACCCGCCCGGGCAGTTGATGTACAGGTGGATTTCCTGATTGCGATTCTCGTACTGCAAGAAGAGCAGTTTCTGAATGGTGACGTTCGCCAGGTAATCGGTGATGGCGGGATTGCCGCCCGTTTCCGGCGAACTGCCCAGGAAGAGGATGCGGTTCTCCAGGAGCAGATCGCCGAGCGTCATCTGCCTTTGGCGCGAGTATTCGCGGTAGCGCTGAATTTGCGGCTCGAAGGAGAAGCCGTCGTCGATCGCGTGCATAGGGTCGGTCCTTTACGGCACGAGGTTGGAGGGCGAGCGGGGTGGCGTCAGCCCCCCGAGTT
>JBBSES010000542.1:0-3516 GCA_038239465.1 Gemmatales bacterium | reverse complement strand
GGCCCCGCTCGCCCGCTGATACACTCGCACTCGGGGCGCTTACGCGGCCCCGCTCGCCGCCCACGATTACACCCGTCCCTTCTCCTCCATCGTTGCCTTGCCATTCCGGCGCGAAAGGTTTAGACTCCCCTCTCCTCACGGAGGTAGTGCCCTCAACGGCGTCAGGATGTCGCGCCGCGTTGCCTCCGTCGCACCCTGGAACTTCACGGAGGATTCCGGTGGCACCTCAGCGAGCGCTCGCCTTGGTCGGCAACGACCCCTCTTTGATCGCCGCGGTTCGGCACCATCTGCAATCGGCTCTTGGCCATGCCATCGATGTCGTCCCCTTCGAAGAGGCGCGCGTCCTGCTCGGCCCGGAAAACGCCGGCCTCCTCGTATTGATCGCCGGCAGTGCGGAAGAGGCGGCCGCCGCGCGGGCCTTAGTGCAGGAAATCCGTCTGCGCGACCTGACGCCGCGCGTGCTGCTCCTCGAAACCGAGGAGACGGCCGGCGCGGGATGGGCCGACCTCGACCCTTATGTGAGCAATCGGCTCAGTTGGCCCGAGCATGGCCGCGGCCTCGTCAGTTGGGTGCGCCGCCACTTGCCGAACGCCGGCACGTTGCCGCCGACAACCCCCGCGCCGCGTGACGAGATGGCCCGGCGCTTGCTCGGCACCACGCCGTCGCTGGCGCCGCTGCTCGACTCCCTCACGCTCGCCGCGGCGCATCCGGTGACGGTCTTGATCGATGGCGAAACCGGCACCGGCAAGACGCACCTGGCGCGGCTGATCCACGATTTTTCGTCGCGGCGACGCGAGCGCTTCGTGGCCGTGCCGTGCGGAGCGCTGGCGGCCAACCTGGTGGAGAGCGAATTCTTTGGCCACGCCCGCGGCGCCTTCACCGGCGCCGACGCCGCCAAGGTCGGCAAGTTCGCCGCTGCCGGCCGCGGCACGATCCTGCTCGACGAAATCGATGCCCTCGGCTTGGAGCAACAAGCGAACCTGCTGCGCGTCATCGAGACCGGCGAGTTCGAGCCGGTCGGCAGCAACGACACGCAACACAGCGAGGCGCGCGTCATCGTGGCCACCAACTGGAATCTCGAGCAAGCCGTCGCCCAGGGGTACTTCCGCCGCGACCTGTACTATCGCCTGAACGTGCTGCCCTTCTACCTGCCGCCGCTGCGCGATCGGCCGGAGGATATCGCGCCTTTGGCTCGTGGTTTAGTCGCCCGCTTCGCCGTCAAGTTCGACAAGAGCTTATTCTGCATCGCTGGCGACGTGTTGGCGACGTTGGCCACGTTCGCCTGGCCGGGCAACATTCGGCAACTCGAAAATGTCCTCCAGCAAGCGGTCCTCGTCTGCGACGGCCCGGAACTGCGGACGGAACACCTGCCGCCGCTGCCGGCGGGCGATCCGACACGGCGCGCCGGCCGGCCCACCCTGGCCCGCGACCGCGAGGCGAGCGAGCGCTGCGCCATCCGCCGCGCCCTGGAGGAAGCCGGGCACAGCCGGACGCGCGCCGCCGCGGCGCTCGGCGTCAGCCGGGTGACGTTGTATAAAAAGATGAAGAAGTATGGATTCCTGAATGCGTCAGGCCAGGCGCCGCGCGAACGCGCCGCCCTCGCCTGACCGTCGAGGGTTGGTCCCGTCCTGGTCCGCCCCGCGCGGACATTCTTTGCCAAGGGGGTGATCGTGTTTCGTCAAGGAAGACTAATGGAACGTCGTTGGTGGGCGGTCCTGGGTTTGTTGCTGGCGGTCGGCGCTCCGGCGCGGGCCGACAACGTCAACCTCACGTTCACGGGCGTCAGTTCGGGCGCCGGCACGTTCCATTTAAACGTCGCCGGCAGCGAAAAATATGTCTACGCCAGCGCGCTGCACTGGCACAACAACAGCGTCGGCAGCAGCCTGGCGACCGATTTCACGACCTTTTGCGTCGAGTTGAATCAATTCGTCACGGACACCACCACT
Organism: Gemmatales bacterium; assembly: GCA_038239465.1. Taxonomy (GTDB): domain Bacteria; phylum Planctomycetota; class Planctomycetia; order Gemmatales; family Gemmataceae; genus JBBSES01. Next base: position 1,570 of record JBBSES010000542.1, on the reverse strand, counting down.
TACGCTATCACAGCGCCCAGCCAGGTTCCCCTGCCTGGCGTCGGCTCGCCCACGCCGGGGTTGGGCATGGGCCCCGCCAAGGCCGACTTGCTCAGCGAGTTGTGGGGCACTTACCGCGCCTCGGCCACCGGAGCGGCCGGGGAAGCCGCCTTCCAGATCGCCGTGTGGGAAATCGTCTTCGAGGGGCCAGGGTCCGAAGGCGGCCCCATCGTTTACGATGTCAATTCCGGCAACTTCCACACCGGTAGCGGCAACGATAGCACCCAGCTGGGCTATGCCAAACAGGCTCAGAAGTGGATTGACGACATCCTGGCCAATGGCGGGCCGCATGCCGACCTCGTCGGCCTGTCGAGTCCGACCGCCCAGGACCAGATCACCGCGGTGCCGGTGCCGTCGAGCCTGCTGCTGCTCGGCATGGGCGGCGTCGGGCTGGCGGGCAACGCCTGGCGCCGGCGGCGTCAGGCGCGCTGAGCGAAGTGACGGATAGGAATCGTGAGAAGGGCCGGCGCGGCGCGCCGGCCCTTCTCGTTTTTTGCCGCGAGGGCCGACCGCTTCCCGACCTTTTACTCAAGCAACGGACTTTGCCCGGACGCGCCGGGGCGGGTAAAATTTTAATCGCTATCTCCCCTAAAGGGGAGGGGAGAATACGTGTCGCATTATCTGCGCAGTTGGCAGTAAAACCACATCCTCACCTTCTCCCAAGCCGGCGCCCGCTCCTCATCGCGTTTGCAAGTGCAGAGCCAGTTTAGCCATGGCGAGTTGATTGAGGCTCACGCCCTCGGCTTCCGCCTCGCAAGCCAAAGCGGCGTGGAGCGATTTCGGGATGCGCACGTTGAACTTGCCACTATACTCGCGCCGCTGCGGTCCCACGGGCGGTTCCGGGAGGCTGTCGATGCAGTCGTCGATGCGCTGGCTTTCTTCGGACTTGGCGAACGCCGTCCGGTCCTTGACGTTGGGAAAGAGCCGCGCGAAGGGGCCGCCGGGACCGTAAATGGCATTGTTCGCTTCCACCCAGGTCAAGCCGGATGTCTCCGCCAGTTTTCGCGCCAGCGCCAACAGTTCCCGAGAGCGGTCGTTCACGCTTCGTTTCGACACCCTTTCCCTCCGGTCCTTCCAGGTCGATGATGAAACCGGCGTCGTATCGAGGCACCCTTTTCGCGCGGACGGCATCGCGGCCAGGGGCTATTGTACTAGAGTTGAAGAACATGGACGACTCGCCCGGATGACTCACGGTGACCCAATTCTTCGCTCATTCGTCCACGCTTCCCGCGTGCCGGGTCATTCCCGCGTGTTGAGCCGCCGCGCCCACGTATCTTCCCCGGACGTGGCGACCACGGTGGTGTCCCGCATCCAGTCCTTGGTCGGACGGTTTCAGTTTCTTTTGAAGGCGGCGACGGGCGAGGATTTGTTGCGGGCGCAATCTCTCTTGGACGGCACGAGCCGCGCGCTGGCCCAGGTCGAAACGGTGTTGCCGCTCGACATCCCGGCCGCCGCCGAGTTCGACCGTCTCCGCTAGAACAAGAAACTCAAGAAGATTGGCCGCGCCGATTTGCTGATTGCTGCCATGCTC
>JBBSES010000541.1:0-3524 GCA_038239465.1 Gemmatales bacterium | reverse complement strand
TCGCCAGGGCAAGTTAGATTCCGCCGCTCGGTTCAAAACCCCCAGCGCGTCAGCCAGGTTTTTCGATTGAGGCACGTCAGTGCGTCGGCCACCTCCACCGGCCGGGCGTAACGGGCGTCGGGCTTGGCCGCCATCATTTTCCGCACCACCGCGACTAGTTTCTTCGGCAAATTCGGGCGCAACTTGTCCAACGCCGGCATGTCGCCTCGCTGATGCTTCATCAGCTTTTGCGCCAGCGTACCGCCCTCGTAGGGAGCTTGCCCCGTCAGCAAGAAGTAGAGCGTGCAGCCGAGGCTATAGATGTCGGCGCGGATGTCGGCGCGATGGAAATCGACGGCCTGCTCCGGGGCCAGGTAATCCGCCGTGCCGCGCAGGACGCCGCCCGCTTGCGTCAGCGGACTGGCGCCGTTGGCGGTCGGTTCGTGCAGTCGGGCCAGGCCGAGGTCGAGGATTTTGAGCCATCCCCAGCGCGGCGTCGCTTGGTTGCCGGTCGATGCCGCGGTCTCGACCGCCGGCGCGTCCTTGGCAGCCTGAGTTACCAGGAGATTGGACGGCTTGATGTCGCGGTGGACGAAGCCCTTGTCCGCGATATGCTGCAGCCCGAGCGATGCCTGGCGGATGTAATCGACCGCCTGGTCCACCGGCAGCGCGCCCTCTTTTTTCACCAGGCGGCCCAGGTCGATGCCTTCGACATATTCCATGGCGAAGAAATGCGTCTGGCCGACCGGCCCAGCGTCGTGCGCCATGATGACGTTGGGATGGATCAGCTGACTGATGGCGTGAATCTCGCGGTAGAATCTTCCCACGACCTCGGCGTCGGCCATCAGTTCTTTGCGGATCAGCTTCAAGGCCACGAGGCGCTGCATGTGCTGGTGACGCGCCTTGAAGACTTGACCCACGGCCCCGTCGCCGATGCGTTCCATGAGCAAATAGGGACCGATGGCCAATTCGTGGCCGCGGCCCTGGAAAATCTGGTTGATCTGGTACGGCGTCAGCCAACCGCGCTGCATCAATTCCTGGGCCAAAGCGCGCGGCTGCGGAGAACGGGTCTGCAGGTCGGTCGTCAGTTCGTTGAGTTGCGGCGGGAGCAATAGCCCTCCCTGCCGGAGCGAATCGACCAGGTGAGTAGAGGAACTGATGGTCATGACCGCGCGCAAGACGTACCAGACAGCAACGGGAGAGGCCTCGATAGAGGTCGTGCCAATGAGTGATCCTATCCCGGCGTTGAGACGGACGCAACGGGCGGCGCCGGTTTCACGCGGCGATCTCAGAAAAGTCCGTAGAGCGGCCCGCCTGGAGCGGCCAGGGCGTCGATCCGCCGGCTGACGGCCGGGTCTTCCACCAGCGGCGGGGCGTGGTGCGGTTTGATGCGCGCGTCGATGACCAGCGAACCGTCGCAGCCCCAGTGCTTGTGCCGGGTCGCGGCGGCGATGCCGTGGATGTCGGCCGCGGGGTTGGAGCGCGTAAACGTCACCCACACGAAGTTGTTGAGCGAGCGGGCCGCGAAGTCGCTATCTTCCGTCAGGATCACCAGCGGAAAGGCGTTGATGGCGTCGCTCACGGTGAAGGCCGCGCAAAAGCGTTTGACGGCGGCCTCGTCCCCTTCCTTCGGCGGCGAAAAGGCCGGCGCTCGCACGGCCAGAATTCCCGGCAGACAGACGCGCGGCTCCGCGAAGCCGTGGGGCAAGCGCAGGTCGCCGGGGATCTCCGTCGTCAGTTGGCGGCGGCGCGGCCCCGCGGCGGCGATGACCACTTTCGAGCCTTCGTTGAGGCCGGTGCCCGAATAGTCGAGCGTGTCCATCGTCGTCCGCGTCTGGAAATGCAGATCGCTCATCCAGTCCACGCGCTCCAGCAGATGGCGCAAGAAAGCCGCGATATCGTGAATGTCGAGCTTCGGATTGTCCTCATGGGCGACGATGAGCAGGTACTTGGCCAGGGACAGCTGCCCTTGCCCAAGAATGGCGTTGGCGCAGGTGAGCAACTCTTGCGGCTTGCGCTCGGCGGCGTAGGGGACGTAGCGCTCGCTGCCGATGGCGAGCAACAGCGGATGGACTCCCGCGGCATCGACGGCGTGAATGGCATGGACGCCGTTGATGACCGTCGGAATGATCGGCCCGGTCAACTCGTGGATGATCTCGCCAAACGCGGTATCTTCCTGCGGCGGTCGGCCGACGACGGTGAAGGGCCAGATGGCTCCCCGGCGATGGTAAACGCGCTCGACGTTCAACACCGGAAACGGATGAACCAGGCTGTAATAGCCGAGGTGGTCGCCGAAGGGGCCTTCGGGTAATTGACGTTTAGGATCGACCGTGCCGCAAATGCAGAAGTCGGCGTCGGCCGGCACCGTGGCCAGGCCGGGCATCTCGATCAAGCGCACGCGCCGGCCGCCCAGCGCTCCCGCGAACGCCAACTCGGGCATCCCCTCGGGCAACGGCATGACGGCGGCGAGCGTCATCGCCGGGGGACCGCCGATGAAGACGTTCACGCGAAAGGGCACGCCGCGCCGCAGCGCCGCCGCGTGGTGGACGCCGATGCCGCGATGGATTTGATAGTGCAAACCAATCTCGCGGTTCATCGCATACTGGTTGCCCGAGAGTTGCACGCGATACATGCCCAGGTTGGAATGGCGCCAACCGGGTCGGTCGGCGTCCTCGCTATACACCTGGGGCAAAGTGACGAACGGACCGCCGTCGCCCGGCCACGATTGCAGCCTCGGCAGTTCGTTTATCGTCGTCCGCGCGTCGAGTATGGGGCCGGTTTTAACGTAGCGCGGCAGCACGTGCCACAGGGCGCGTGGTACGTCGTGATACCGCCCCGGCCGCGCCCAAAAAGCGGACGGGTCGATCTTCAACTCGACCAGATGGCGCACGGCACGGAGGGCATCCCGAAACAGGAACCGCGTCCGCTCCAGCGTACCGAAGAGATTACTTACCATCGGAAAGCCGCAGCCCTTGACGCGCGCGAAGTACAAGGCCGGCCCGTTGGCGAGATAGACGCGCCGCTGAATCTCGGCGGCTTCGAGGTGAGGATCGATTTCCTCTTCGATGCGCACCAGCTGCTTCGTGCGCTCCAGGTCGGCCACGCAGGCGCGGAGGGAAGCATAGCCCATCGAATACCCCTGCGAATAGCGTTTCCGTCATTCGGGCGGCGCCGCGCTCCATGAGACTCGCGGCCGACTCGACGTTGCCCCCGGTATGCTCGGCGCCGGGGCGGCTTCGGGGGCCGGCACCGGCGGCGTGGCCGGCTCGGGCGTCTCCTTCTCCGCGACCGCATCGGCCGTGACGGGAGCCGGTGCCGCCTTTTCACTCGCGGCGGTCAATTCTTTTTCCAGCCCCGTCAAGCCGCCCGCCTTTTCCGCCGGAGCGAGCGTTGGTCCCGGCTTCACCCCTTGGGCCGCCTGCGCCGCCTTGCGGGTCAGGTTTTGCATGTCGTTTTCTTCGCCCCAGTACCAGATGGTGATGACGATGTTGTCCCGGTCTTCCGAGTGCGACATCGTGATCAGGTCTTCGCGGCCGATCAGGTTG
>JBBSES010000540.1:0-3526 GCA_038239465.1 Gemmatales bacterium | reverse complement strand
GGCACTAGTGCAGCGTCAAAGCCTCGATTTAGGGTAGAGGCGTCCCGCACCTCGTCTGAATTCTGGCGAATTCAGCTACCCGGACGACGACCCCCGTAGCTGAATTCGCCAGAATTCAGCCCCGCGACCCTAAAGTCAAGCCTTGACGCTGCACTAGTGCAAAAGCGCGTCCGCGCCCTGCTTTCCGGCACGCGCAAGCTCAGTCTCTACGATTTGATCCGCGCCATGCAGTTGCAAGATTGGCGCGACGAGGACCGCGACGAGGCCGTCGCCGCCGTGGACAAAGTGAACCGCGATGACCTAGTGGCGCGCTTTCGCGGCGCCGCCGCGGCCATGCTCGAAAAGGGCGGGCCGGACACCAAGCTGGCCGCCGTCAATCGTATCGGCGAAATGGGGGCGAAGATCCGCGACGGCGGCAGCCGCCAGGGGCTGGGGCGGAAGCTGGCTCCCGAACTCATCCCCCTCCTGGCTTCCAACGACGGGGCGTTGCGACAAGCCTCGGCGCGGGCGCTGGGGCAAATTCTGCCGGACCCAGCATCGGCCACGGCGGCCCTCGGGAAATTGTTGGACCGCGACGACGTGGCCGACCGCCGGGCCGCCGCGGCCGGCCTGGTCCACATGCTCAAGGGATGTTTGGAAAACCAACGCCGTTACATTGGGGTATCGGAACTCACGCGAGAAGATATTACCAAAACCGGAGCGGCGGTACTCCCCGTCGTCGGTCGCGGGCTGCGCGATAGCGATGGCGAGGTGCGTGCCCTGTCCCTGCAAGCGCTCGACCTCGAAGCTTTGCTGATCGCCGAGTTGATTCCCGATCCGCCCCATCCCCTCCCCTTCCCTCCACCCGGCCGCAAGCCGACGAGGGAAGAACACGAAGAGATAACAGCGTATGCCGAGGGTGTCGAGGCCGAGCGCGCGTTTATTCTCCCTATGGCCCGGGCATTGGCCGAGCAAAACCCCGCGCTGCTGTCGCTCCTGGACAAAGGCACGCTCCTCGATGCCGGCGCCGCGTGCAAGGCTCTGGAGGACATGGCCAACGCCCGCGTGAAGCTCGTCGGCAAGGCCGCCAGCGTGCCGCGCCTGGACGACAAGCCGAACGTCAAGCTGAGCGAGGATCCGTTACTCAAGCCGATGCGCGCCGCCGTGCCGCTGCTGGCCGCGAAACTGACGCATCCCGAGGTCAAGGTCCGCCTGGCCGCCGTCTATGTCTTTGAAAATCTGGGCGCGGAAGCGGCGCCCGTCGCCGATGCGTTGGTCCGAGCCTTGGCCGACGACAGTTCCTTCGTCCGCTGGGGGGCGGCCCGCGTACTCGGCAAGATGGCGCCGCGCGCCGCGGCCAAGACCGTCCCGGCCCTCGCCCAATGCCTGGACGACGAGAACGCCGACGTGCGCGTCACCGCCGCGGCGGCGCTGGAGCGTTTCGGCCCCGCCGGCAACGCGGCCGTTGCCAACCTTGCCAAATCTATTGGCCACAAGGATGCCGAAACGCGCTTCTGGTCGGCCAAGGCACTCTCCGCGATTGGCCCCGGAGCGAAAGACGCCGTTCCTTCACTCATAACGGCGCTGTCCGACTCGCAACTGCGCGTCCGCATAACGGCGGCTCAAGCCCTGGGCAAAACGGGGGTCGCCACCGCGCCCGTGATCGACGCGCTCAAAAAAGCCTTGCTCGACGAGGACGATGAAGTACGCCAGGCGGCCGCCGATGCCCTGATTCGGCTGAAGTAAACAACCTCCACACTCAATACCGCGAGGAGTGACAAGCTCATGTCGCACGATGTCCGGCCGTTCGTTTTCGCGCTGCTCTCGTTCGCCGCCGTTGCGGTAACGCGAGCGCAGGCGCCGCAACTCACTTACGAGACTGACGTTATCTTGGGGACCGATCCTCTCAACAGCCAACAGTTCGCCAAATACAAGTTCGGGCTGTTGGCCGCTGACGTGCGCGAATTGCGCCGGGCGAAGCTGGACGCCGCGCGGACGGCCTACGACAACCGTTATAAGGAGTTCCTGGCTGGCCGCGGTACGCTCGACTTCTTGATCGAATCGGATGGCCGCCTCCTCGAAGCCGAGCGCGAGAACGCGCGCGACGCCACGGAGCACCTGGCCGCTCTCGAAAAATACTGGCTGCACATGAAGGTCATCGAGGAGATCAATCAGGCCCGCTACGACGCTGGCCGCGTGGCCATCCAAGACTTGGCGCAGTCGCAAGATTATCGCCTCGAAGCCGAGATATGGCTGCTGCAAGCTCGTGAGAAAATGAAGAAGCGTTGATGGGGCGAGCGGGGTCGCGTAAGCGCCCCGAGATCGCATCGCAACGGCGTACTCGGTGCGCTTACGCGACCCCGCTTGCCCGGTGATTTCCAGAACAGTCGGCGGTTATCGGGGAGAATCTTTCATGTCGCGCTCGACCGTTATCTCCGGTTTGCTCCTGGCATTGCTGGCTTACGCCGCCAGCTCGCGCGGCGAGCCACCGGAAGTGAAGGAAAAGGTCCATCCCGACCCGAACAATCCCCTTGACGGTTGGAAGGCACGGAAGCTGGAAGCATTATCCCCAGACACAATTCCGCGTTTGAAAGCGACAAGGCTAGATGCCACGCGAACCACGGTCGATTGGCGCTGGCGCGAGGTCGCGGTTGGTCGTGGCACGCTCGATTTTCTAATAGAGGCGGGTTGGCGCAACCTGGACGCGGAACTTGGTCTATGCCAAACCCAGCCCGAGCGTGTGCGCGCACACGAGAAGCACTGGCAACTGATGCGGGCCATCGAAGACGTCAATAAAGCTCGGTACGACGCCGGACGGGTGTCCCACAAAGAGTTAATGGAATCGCGCTCCGAACGTCTGGAAGCCGAAATCCGCCTGCTTCGCACGCGCGCCGGGGAAGTGGTGGAGAAACGCCAACTCCCCTTCCGCGGCCGGCCCTCGGGCATGGAATTCCAGGCGGACAACGCACGGTAACGGTTGCCGATGATCCACTCTTCCCCCCATCATCCGACCTCGAAACGACCCGGCCCTTTCTGCTATGCTCCACTTCTTCGCATGTCCGCTTCGAGCGAGCGACGGGCCGTACCGATATCCCTGGTCGTTTCCATGCCGCGTATTCTCCAGCTGCCGTCGTCCGTCGTTACCAAGATCGCCGCGGGCGAGGTCATTGAACGGCCGGCCAGCGCGCTCAAGGAATTCCTCGAAAACTCCGTCGATGCCGGCAGCATGCGTATCGACGTCGACGTCGAGCAGGGCGGCACCGAACTCATCCGCGTCGTGGACGACGGCTGCGGCATCGCGGCCGACGACTTGCCGCTCGCCTTCGCCAGCCATGCCACCAGCAAACTCGCCACCGCCGACGATCTCTTCCGCATCGACACCCTCGGCTTTCGCGGCGAGGCGTTGGCGTCGATCGGCGGTGTCGGCCAAGTCACCCTGCAATCGCGGCCACGGGATCAGGCGTGCGGCGCTGAACTCGGCTGCCACGGCGGCGCGCTCGGCGAAGTTAAGCCGTGGAACGGGGCTCCCGGCACGCGCATCGAGGTG
>JBBSES010000539.1:0-3537 GCA_038239465.1 Gemmatales bacterium | reverse complement strand
GACGCTCGCCAGCAAGTGGGGACGCCCTCGTTCCCCTTGCAAGCGCCGCGCCATCCGCCTATACTCCGCCCCGCTGTGCGTCCCCCGCGGGCACGGAGGCTAGCGGCCGTGAAGGACTCGGAATCGCGCTCCCCCGAAGCATCGCTTATCCCCCGTCTGCTCCTGCGCCTCGTGGACGCCGTCTGCCGTCGGCCGCGCCTGGTGCTGGCCCTGTCTTTGCTCGCTTGCCTCGTCTCGGTAGTCGCCGCCGCTACCCGGCTTGAATATCACACGCACCGCAACGATCTCATCAATCCCAATAAGGATTACCACAAGCGCTGGCGGCAATACCTGGCCGAGTTCGGCGACGACGACGACATCGTCGCCGTGGTCAAGGGGGACGATCCGGAGCGAATGCGGCAAGCGCTCGAAGCACTGGCGGGGCGCGTCCGCGAGCAACCGGCGACGTTCGACCGCCTCTTCTACAAGGCCGATCTTCAAGCATTGCGCCGCCGCGCGCTCCTGTTCCTGCCGACGCCGGAAATCCAGGCGATCCAGGAAAACCTGCGCAGCATGGGCTTGCTACTGGAGTTCGGCCCGGTCAGCTGGCGCTCGCTGTCGTTGCTCAGTTTGCTGCGCGAGGGGAATCATCGCGCCGGTCAGTGGCGACCGGGCGAAGCGCTCAGCGCCAGCGACGACCAATTTTTCACACAGCTGACGCGCATTAGTCAATCGGCGGCGGCGACGTTGCATGACCCAAACGCCTACCGCAATCCCTGGGGCAGCCTGTTGGCTCAGCCGCCCGGGCAAAAAGACCTCCTCGCCGAGCCGCAGTATTTCTTCAGCGGCGACAATACGCTAGCCTTCTTGCTGGTGCGGCCCGTCAAGGAAGCTGGCTCGTTCACGGCGGCGCAAAAGAGCGTTGTCGCCATGCGCGACGTGGTCGCTCGGACGCGCGGCGATTTCCGCGACGTGGAATTCGGCCTCACCGGACTGCCCGTGCTGGAAACCGACGAGATGACCGCCGCTCAGCGCGATACCGGGCGGGCCTCCTGGCTGGCCATCGTCGGCGTGACGTTGCTCTTCATCGTCGTCTATCGCGGCATCTACTATCCCGCGCTGACGGTGGTAACGCTGGTCGTTGGCACCGTCTGGGCGATGGGCTGGTTGACGCTGACGGTCGGCCATCTGAACATCCTGTCGGCCACCTTCGCCGTCATGCTCATCGGCATGGGCGATTACGGCGTCCTCTGGGTGATGCGCTACGAGGCAGCTCGCAGGCAGGGATACGACGTATCGGCGGCGCTACGGCATACCGCCGTTCACGTCGCCGTCGGCAACTTGACGGCGGCGGCGACTCTCTCTCTCGCGTTCTTCGCCGCCATGCTCGCCGACTTCCAGGCGGTCGTCGAACTCGGCTGGATCGCCGGTTGCGGCGTACTGCTGTGCGCCTTCGCGTGCTTCACCGTCTTGCCAGCGATCCTGATGCTATTCGACCGGCGCGGCGACCTGGCAACCAAGGACGGCTGGCGCGTGGTGGACGAAGAGGGAGAAGGCAGGCCAACGCCGGAAGCGGGAGCGCGCACCGAGGCGAGCTGGCGGCCCTGGTTCGCCGGTCGGCCGCGCGGCGTCCTCGCCGTCGGCGCCCTCGTCACCTTACTCCTGGCGTTCGTGGCGGCGCGCATCGGCTACGACCACAATTTGCTGCACATGCAGGCCAAGGACCTCGACTCGGTGAAGTGGGAAATGACCCTCATCGAGCATACCGCCGGCGCCAGCTGGCACGCCCTGAGTTATACCGACACGCCCGAGGAAGCGTTGGCTCTCAAAGCTCGCTACGAGCAACTGCCCGAGGTGAGCCGCGTGGTCGAGATCGCCGCGCTGGTGCCGCGCGATCAGCCGCGCAAGATGGAAATGATGCAGGCCATTCAGCATCGCTTGCGCAAGTTGCCGGCGCGCGGCAGCCTGATCGCGCATGCCTCACCGAACCGCGCCGACCTGGACGACGAGTTGACGGCGCTGCGGGACAAGCTGGCCTCCGCGCCGCCGTCGCTGGCGGAGTTGCGAAAGCACGTCACTTCGTTACAAGGACACCTCGCGGCGATTCCGGAAAAGGCCGTAGCCGAGGAACGGCTGCGCGACTTCGACCAGCACCTGGCCGGCGACCTGGCCGAGGACTTGCATCGCCTCCGCGAGGTCTCGACGCCGGAACCGATCACGCTCGCCGACCTGCCGCCCGAATTGCGCGAACGCTACGTCGGAGCCAACGGCAAATGGCTGCTGCGCGTCTTCGCCAAGGATTGCCTGTGGGATTTCGGGCCGCTCGAACATTTCACGAAGCAGATTCAAACCATCGACCCGGCGGCGACCGGCAAGGTATTTACCACCGTGGAAGGGCTGAAAGCCATGAAGGAAGGCTTCCAGCGGGCCGGCCTGTATGCGCTGTTCGCCATCGTCCTCGTCCTCGTCGCCGACTTCCGCAATCCCAAGCGCGTCTTGCTCGCCTTGGCCCCGCTCGTCATGGGCATCGCCGCGGCGCTCGGCCTCATGGCCCTGGGCGGCTTCTCGCTCAACCCCGCCAACATGATCGCCGTCCCGCTCATCCTCGGCGTCGGCGTCGATAACGGTGTCCACCTGCTGCACGATTATCTCTTGCGCCGGCGCGCCGGCCATGCCGACGTCAGCTACCCCATTGGCCGCGGCGTGCTGGTCAAGGCGCTGACGACGATGATCGGCTTCGGCACGCTGATGATTTCGAGCCAGCGCGGCCTGGCCAGTTTGGGCCTCATCCTCACGCTCGGCGTCGGCTGCTGCATGGCGGCGTCGCTCGTCTTCCTGCCAGCGCTCCTGCACCAGTGGGACCGACGCAAGGAACGCATCGCCCAGGGTAGGGCCACGATCGCCCGCTTCCGCCCGGCGGCCTAACAGACGCGAAGTGCCTTGGCGGTTTTCGACCGGATTGCCCGCCATTATTGCTTGACTTCCCTCGGAGACTCGCCTCTCCTTGAAGGCTGCTCCCCTCGGTTTCCAACCATTCCCTTACCAGGCGAGAGTCGTCGTGCCGTATCCCAAGATGGTTCGCGTTCGGCAGCATTTCGAGCGGCCGGTGGTCGAGGACGTGGCGGGCGCCGTGCGCGCGGAACTGGAGCGCTTGAACCTCGGCGCGTCGATCCGGCCGGGGCAGAGCGTTGCCCTGACTGCCGGTAGCCGCGGCATCGCCAACATTCCCCTCGTCCTCAAGACGGTAGTTGAGTTCTTGCAGAGCCTGGGCGCGCGGCCCTTCCTGGTGCCGACGATGGGCAGCCACGGCGGCGGCACGGCCGAGGGGCAACGCGGCGTCCTCGAAAGTTACGGCATCACCGAGGCGTTCGTCGGCGCGCCGATTCGAGCTTCAATGGACGTGGTTTCGCTCGGCGCTAGCGACATGGGGTTTCCGGTAGTCATCGACCGCCATGCAGCGGAGGCGGACCACATCGGCGTCGTGGCCCGCGTCAAGCCGCATACGGGCTTTCATGGGCCGATCGAGAGCGGCTTGCTCAAGATGATGATGATCGGCCT
>JBBSES010000538.1:0-3550 GCA_038239465.1 Gemmatales bacterium | reverse complement strand
CCTAAAGTCAAGCCTTGACACTGCACTAGCCACTGGCTTGCGTGGTACGTCACGGTACAATGGCGGTCGCGGCCTCGACCATTCGTTACCGGACGGCGCGGCCGGGGTTTCATGGTGTAGTCGGAGCGATCGACCGGGAGGGCTTGCGGGTATGGAAGAAGCCGTGCCGTCTACCTGTCCGCCCGGCCCGGCGTCCGCCGATCAGGACTTGACCGGCCGCACGGTCGGCGACTTTCACTTGTTGCGGCGCATCGGCCAAGGCGGTATGGGGCAGGTGTACCTGGCCGAGCAGCTGTCGCTGAAGCGCAACGTCGCTCTGAAGATCATGCGGCCCGATTTGGCGAGCAACGGCGTCGCCCTCAAGCGCTTTCAGCTGGAAGCCGAAGCCGTCGCCCGCTTAACGCACGCCAACATCGTGCAGGTCTATCAGTCGGGCATGGCGGACGGCCTGCACTATATGGCCCTGGAATTCGTGGACGGCAAGAACCTGCGCGAGTACATCGCCAAGAAGGGGCCGCCCGAACTCGCCGTGGCGCTGCACATCATGCGGCAAGTGGCGGCCGGTCTTCAATGTGCCGGGGAGCAAGGTATCGTCCACCGCGACATCAAGCCAGAAAACATCCTCCTGACGCGCAAGGCCGAAGCCAAGGTCGCCGACTTCGGCCTGTCGCGCGCCTTCGGCGATCCGCAGGCGGCCAACCTAACGCAAAGCGGCGTAGCGATGGGCACGCCGTTGTACATGAGTCCCGAGCAGGTCCAGGGCAAGGAGACCGACCCGCGGACGGATATCTACTCGTTCGGCGTGACGTGTTATCACTTGCTGACGGGCCAGCCGCCCTTTCGCGGGGCCAGCGCCATTGAGGTGGCCATCCAGCATGTTCAGAGCGACGCGGTGCCGCTACAGCACGTGCGGCCCGACTTACCGGTCGAATTGTGCCAGGTCGTCCACAAGATGATGGCCCGCGATCCGGCGGCGCGCTACCAGACGGCGAAGGAACTGATCGAGGAACTGCGTCGTCTCCGCGGCGGCCTGAGCGGTACGCAGGGCATCACCACCATGCCGGGGCCAGGCAGTTCCGTGCGCCTGGGACCGCCGACCGACACGGCCTCGCGGCACACGACCGTACCAGTGGCCCTGCCGGTGGGTCGGCGAGCCAACGGCCGGCGCTTGAGGTTCGTCGGCATGGTGTTCTTCACTTTGCTTCTGGCCCTCGGCGGCGGCGCGGCGCTGCGTCTGTGGCGGGAAAGTCAACGGCCCGCGGCGCCGGCGCCGGAAGAGCCGTCGCCTCTCGACAATGTCCGCGAACCGGCCGGCCCCCGCCCGCAGGAAGTGGCCTTATTGGAAGCGCTGAACAAGCCGCCGGCGTCGCGCACCGACGAAGAACGCCGCCGCTATCCCGACCAGGTGCTGCAGTTGGCGGCCCTGTACATCGACCAGCGCCGTCTCGACGAGGCGGATGCCGTGTTCCGTACTTACCTGGAGAAGAATCACTTCGCCTGCAAGGTCGGCGCTGCCATCGTGCTGGCCTTCCGCGACGAGGCCGCCAAATCGCTGGAGCAATTCAATCGCCTGGAGATGAACAAGCTAGAGCAATTCGCCAAATCCGCCCGCCACCGCCGGCTGCTGAGCGAGGCCCTTAACCACAACGCCGCCAACCTTGGCACGTCCCTGCCCGAGTCTCTCGAACGGCTGCGCAAACCGGCCGCGAGTCCGAAAGGCGCGGAGAAATGAGCGGCTGTCGCTACCTTGCCGCGCTCGCCCCTTGATCCCCGTCGCCGAAAGCATCAGAATACTCCTCCATCGGGCCGCGGCGTGTTCTGGCGGGAGATCGTCTGATGATCGAAATCAAGCACAAGCTGACGAATGAAATTCTGCGCTGGGTCGAGGGCGAGATGCTCGTCGGCGCTGACCTGGCCGGGGCCGACTTGACGGTCGCCGACCTGGAGGAACAAGACCTGTCGGGGGCGAACCTCGAAGGGGCGAACCTCTCGGTGGCCGAGATGACGCAGGCGAACCTGGCCGGCGCCAATCTCAACGGCGCGACGCTCATCGGCACCAACCTGCAGGACGCCAGCCTGACCAACGCTTCGTTGAGAGACGCCAATTTGACGGGCGCCAACCTAACCGGCGCCAGTTTGCAGGGCGCCAATTTGGTGGGCGCCAACCTGTTCCGTGCCTGTCTGGATAGCGTCAATATGATGGGGGCGCTTTTCGATCAGCGCACGGTGTTCCCGCCGTTGTTCTTTAACCCGGAGGGACAGGGGGCCGTTTTGGTGAAGGGGGATGAGTGAGCGCCGTTTTCAAACGGCGTAGCCGTGCGCCATTCAGAATGCCACGGCGTCCGTCAAAACCGTCTCATCAACGTAAGCCGCGCACGACAAGTCGTAAAAGCTAAGATGCAGTTCGGCCGCGCCCGTGAAAAGGATGCGGTGAACGAAAGCCGAAACGCCACCGCCGGGAACATCGTCGATTTCGTCGTACTGCCACAGAAGCGGGGAAGCCAATGCCGTCGAGGGGTGAAACCTAGGTGGAGACGCAAGAGAGTAATGAAGACGGACCGTTCCTCCGCTTTTAAGGCGTACGACCAGCCCAAACGCTTGGCCGTCGTTAGATATTCCTTTGGCGATGACCTCGGCGTCGTGCAGCCGAATTTCATCGAGATACATCCGCACGGTGGCGGAAAGCGCGGGCCAAATCTGCTTGAGGCGGGCTTCATAAGCCGCTTCCGCGCGTTCCCATGCCTGGAATGCGGCATCGGCCGCGGTCGGGTCAAGCGAATTGCCCGCTTCGAGAAGTTCTGGCGTGAAGTAGTTCATGATTTCGACCTGGCTTTCCGCTTACCTACTTCGTAGAAGGTGTGGCCCTTCGGCGGTGGCGTCTTCTGCTGGAAATGAGGCAACGCCATTGGCCCGGCGGAACGTTGGTGCGGAAACCGCATCATTGCCGGCCCGACCGCGAATTCCACTCGATAGGCCAGGCTACGATTAGCTCGGTCATCGTTGCCCCGGACGACGATGTCCAGTCCCAATGCTCGCCGAGTTCGCGCTTCCGCCTCCGCTATTTCCAGTCCGAACTCGACGGCCCCGCTCGGCCCGCTGCCCAAGAAAGCATCGTGTAGGGTCGGGCGTCACGGTACGTCGCTAGACATCCCTTCTTAACGAAGAGAGCGGCGGAGTTGGCGTCACGCCAACACTTCCTTTACCACATTCCCCGCCACGTCCGTCAGGCGGAAATCGCGGCCATTGTAGCGATACGTCAGCTTCTTGTGGTCCATGCCCAGCAAGTGCAGCACGGTGGCGTGCAAGTCGTTGATGCTGACGCGATCGACGACGGCTTTATGGCCAATCTCGTCGGTCTGGCCGTACTGCGTGCCGCCCTTGACGCCGCCGCCGGCCATCCAGGTGGTGAAGGCGTGCGGGTTGTGGTCGCGGCCGGTGCCACCCTTTTGCACGATCGGCAAGCGGCCGAACTCGCCGTTCCAGACGACCAGCGTCGATTCCAATAGCCCGCGCGCTTCCAGGTCTTCGAGCAGGGCGGCGATCGGCTGAT
>JBBSES010000537.1:0-3550 GCA_038239465.1 Gemmatales bacterium | reverse complement strand
TCGGCGAGGTCGTCCACGGCCTTAAGGAGGTTCTCGCGCCGCTCCGTCGAGCGCTTCGACAGCGCCTCGGCCGGCGCCAGGTCGAGCACCTTGTAGTTGGCCTCGTTGGGATCGCCGGCCTTGAACGATTCGTAACGGCCGCCGAGGTAGGCGCTCTTGCCGAGTTCCCAGGTGAACGACGGGTTGCGCGGCACGGCCACGTAGGGCGGCAGCGTCCCGGAGAAGCCGGTTTCGTGGGCGACGACGGCGCCCATGGCGGGATAGTCGCCGAACGCGGAACCGAAGCGGCCGGACATCACCCAGTTGGTGGCCGTCTCGTGGTGGTCGTTGTTGTGCGCCCCCGAGCGGACCAGCGCCACCTTATTCATCAGCTTGGCCAGCAGCGGCAGTTTCTCCGTGATTTGCAGCCCCGGCACCACGGTATCGATGGGCGAATAGTTCCCCTTCACCTCCGGCGTGGCCTCGGGCTTGGGGTCGAAGGTGTCGTGGTGCGACAGGCCGCCGCCCAGGTAGACGAGGATCACCGAGCGCTTGCCGGTCTTGGAGACGCTCGCGGCCTTCGCCCGGTTCTCCGAGCGCAAAAGGCCAGGCAGCGATAGGCCTAAGGCGCTCAGTCCGCCGACGCGCAGGAAATCGCGGCGGGTGCTGCCGTCGCAGCGGCGCGGACGACGGCCCATGAGAATGTCGAGCATCGGAGGTTCTCCGCTAAGGTCGGTCGTCACTCAATGATTGAACGCGAATTCCTTGGAATTCACCAACGCCCAGAACAGGTCGCGGAACACTTCTTCGCGGTTGTCGCCGTCGGCGAGGTCTTTTTGCACTTGCGCGACGGCGGCGGGCGACGGCAATCGAGCCAGGGTCGCCAGGAACAGTTCCTCGATAATTTGCGCGTCGCTCGCCTTGCTCTTGAGGAGCGTCGCCAGACGGCCATCGCCGGCGCGAATCTTCTGCACGACGCTTTGGCCATTTTGCAGGTGGAGCAATTGCGGCATCGTCACTTCGCCGCTCCGTTCGCAGGCGCACGCCGTCACGCGGTCGGAACGGCCGAAGAGCGACAGGAAGTACGAACGCAACCCCGGTTCGGGCAGCTGGATCGCCCGCGCGCCCAGCGGATAACCGGGGAACGAGTCCGGCACTTCGGTGCATTGGGCCAGGCCGTCGAGCAGCACCTCGGCGGGCAGGCGCCGGGCGTAGTAGTGCGAATAGAAGTGCGTGTCGGCGGCGTTGCTGGGCCGCGTCGTGGAGGCCAGTTGATAGGTGCGCGAGTTCAGGAGCAAGCGGGTTACGTGCTTGAGGTCGAACTTCTTCTCGACGAATTCTCGATTAAGCGCCTTCCACAGTTCCGGGTTGGTCGGCGGGTTGCTGGCGCGGAGGTCGTCCACCGGCTCGACCAGGCCGACGCCGAGGTAGTGGCGAACGAGGCGGTTGACCATGTTGCCGCTGAAGTATTCGTTCTTTGGATCGGTCATCCAGGCGGCCAGGGCGACGCGCGGATCATCCTCCGGCGTGATGTTCATCGGCGAGCGGTCGAGCGGCTGCGGCGGCAGGTACTTGCCGGTGCGCGGCTGCGTGACGCCGACGGGCCGCTTCTCCTGGTTCTTGTCGTGATGGCCCACGGCGAGGACGGTCGAGCCTTTGCCCATTTCCTTACGGTCAAACTTGATGCGCGAGAAGAAGCCGGCGAAGTGGTAGAAATCGTCCTGGGTATATTTTTCCAACGGATGGTTGTGGCACTGGGCACAACCGATGCGCGTGCCCAAGAAGGCTTGGGCCACGGACGAGACGACTTCGGATTTCTCGGTCTGCCGCTGTTCGCCGACGGTGACGATGTAGTAGCCGATGGCCGGGTTGTCGTCGCTCTTGCCGCTGGCGGTGATGACGTCGCGGGCGATGGCGTCCCAGGGCCGATTGGCGGCGACTTGCTTGCGCAGCCAATCGTGGAAGGCCCGCACTCCCTTGGTGCCGCGCACGTCGTGGTCGCGTTCCTTGCGATTCTGAAATAGGTCGGCCAGCTGCAGCGCCCAGTAATCGACGTACTCGGGCCGTTCGAGCAGGGCGTCGATCAACTGGGCACGGCGGTCGGGCCGGCGGTCCGCGAGGAAGGCCCGCACCTCGACGGCGGTGGGCAGGGTGCCGATGGTGTCGAGGTAGACCCGGCGAATGAACGCCTCGTCGCCGCACAAATCCGACGGCTCGATGCGCAACGTGCCCAGTTTGTTGAAGACGTGTTCATCGACGACGTTGTTGCGCCGGGCCAGCATATCGGCCGGCACCGGCTTGTCGAACGGCGCCGTCAGCACGACGACGGAAACTTGCCCCATGAAGGCGGCGCGGATGGCGGTTTCGCCCTGGCGCAGCACGCGCACCTTGCCGGCGGGCGTGACTTCCATCAAGCCGGCGTCGTTCGAGTCGAACTTGGTCAGCCAGGTGACGTCGTGCCAGCGGCCATCGCTCATCTCGGCCCGCGCGAGCAATTGCTGCTCCTCGCCGACCCTCATACTCCTCTTGCCGGGCAGCAGTTCCAGCTGACGCACTTCGAGATCGCTCTTTTGCGGGCCGGCCGCCCCTTCCTTGAGCCAGGCAAGGAGCGTCAGATACTCGCGGCTCTGGCGGGTGAACAGCTTGCCGCCTTCGTGGGAGGCTTCCCCGAGCGGCTTGCGCAGGAACAGGCTTTCCTCGGGGGCCGTACCGCTGATGCGTCGGCCATCGTTCTCGCGCGTGATCCAGGGATGATCCATTTCCGGGGCATAGCCGCGCAGGGAGAGGCGGAAGCCATTTTGCCCCGCGCCCTTGCCGTGGCAGGCGCCTTGGTTGCAGCCCTGCCGGGTGAGGATCGGCTCCACGTCGTTGACGAACGACACGGCCCGCGCCGCCGCGGAATCCTTGACGACGACGGGCAAGGTCGCTTTCAGTCCCGCGTGCGTGACGGCGATTTCCGTCTGTCCATCGGCGACGGCGAGGCATTCGCCGTCGGCGGAAACCGTCGCCACCTTCGCATCCGCGGTAGCGAACGAGGCCGAGGCGGTCGCGTCGGTTTGCCGCCCGTCTTCGGCGATGGACGTGACGAGGACGCGATGGCGCGCCGTGGGGCCGTTCAATTCAATGGCCGACGGATGGAGGACGAGTCGAACGGCCGGCGCCTGAGCGGAAACCGACGCGGAAAACGCCAGCAGCGCGAAGAGCGATGCGGAATAGGGCAGGAGGGAGCGCGGCATCGTGACCTCGGGGGGTCGGTGGGGCCGGAAGGCAGGGGACGGTGGCTGGGAGGGAAAAGCCGTCCCGGTGGGAGTTCTCATCTTTTCTTAATGTAGCGAGGGGCGGGTGTGGGAGCAAGGAAAAAGGGCGAGGATTTCGAGCTCGCCCCGCGCGGCGCTCTCTCGATTACTCGGCCCAGCCCCTGAATGAGCGGCGCGTAAAACAGCCGGGGCAGGGTATCTTCGAAGCCCAGGCTCAAGTAGACTACAATGTTTATACCAACCGCCTCGAATGGGTGGATTGTCATGTTTGCCTGTGCGAATTCGCGGTAATCGCTTCGTGGCTTGTTTCGTCC
>JBBSES010000536.1:0-3560 GCA_038239465.1 Gemmatales bacterium | reverse complement strand
CGTGTTGAGGACCCACGACGGCGTTCGCAGCAGGCTCAAATAGTCGTCCCAGGTCACGCCGCGCTTCGGCTGCAATGCCGCGTTGGCCGCCGCCTTCTCCGGGTCGTACATCAAGAAAGCCCACAGGCCGAGCAACAGACCCGGCGGTACGACCAGAAAGAATGCCCAACGCCAGCCGAGCGCCGAGTGCGATATTTGTTCGCCCAGGACATAGCCCAGCGCCCCGCCGACCGGAATGGCGAGATAGAAGAAAGCCAGCACCTGGCCGCGCTGTTTCTCGGGATAGAGGTCGGACAGCATGGCCGGCGCCACGGGACCGTATGCGGCCTCGCCGATGCCGACGAAGCAGCGCGTCAGGAACAGCATCCAAAACGCGAACAGGAGGTTCGGCCCCCAGTGCCAGCCCGACGCGCCGCTGGCCAAACTCCACACCACGACGCCGAACGAGATGAGCAACCAGCGCGGCAGCTTTTCCGCGAGGAAGCCGAACACCGGCGCCGCCAACATATACGTGATGAGGAACGCCGAGGACAGTAACCCCATGCGGGTCTTGGCGTTGGCCTGGGCCTCGGGGCTGGCCTGATCGCCCACGGACGCGGGGAACATTTCCTTGCGAATTTCCGGCTCCACCGCCGCCAGCACTTGCCGGTCGATGTAGTTGAACAGGTTGATGGAGAGCAGCAAAGCGAGGGAGACGCCGGCGGGACTGGTCAAGGCGGCCAACTTGGAGCGAAATCTGGAACTCATGGTTCGTTGCCTCCCCGCGCCGCCCGCCGCCTGGCCCGGCCGTGAAAAGAGGGTATATTCACTCACGCGGCCACGAAATGAAAGCCCAGCTTGCGGAAAGCACTGCACCCCTTGCCCTCGCCGCCCGATTCCGGCATGATTCGACGATACCGTTTTCCCCTCGATACGAAAGGATGAGACCGTGCCGACCTCCAGCCCGAAGATGCGCCGCAAGCGATTGCGGATCAAGCAAAAGCGCCAGCGGCACACCAAGCGCACGCGCAAGCAGTGGAAGATTTAGAGGAGTATCTTGGCGAGCGGGGGGCGTAAGCCCCCTGAGAATACACTGAGGGGGCGTAAGCCCCCCGCTCGCCGAACAATCTTTCCCGAAGAACCGCGCTTGCGCTTGACGCCGCCCCTCTCTCCGGTATCCTGAAGTGGTCAGACCACTTTTAAAATTGGTCAGACCACTTGTTCGATCTCCCCCGAGGGCGTCGCCATGAAACTGCCCGCCGCCATCCTGCCGCTTTTTCCGGTTGTCGGCTTTCTGTTCTCCAGCGCGGCCCGCGCCGACGACGCGCTGTTTACCGACACGGTGGCCCCGCTGCTGCGCAAGCAGTGCGTCGGTTGCCACGGCGGCGCCAAGACGCGCGGCGGCCTCGACCTGTCCACTCGTGAAGGCATGATCAAGGGCGGCGATCAGGGGCCCGCGTTGGTGCCCAACGACGCGGCCAAGAGCTTGCTCCTCAGCGCGGTGAGCGGCCCGAAGCCGACGATGCCCAAGAAGGGCGATCCGCTGGCCGCGAAGCAGGTGGCCGACCTGCGCCGCTGGATCGACGCCGGCGCTCCCTGGCCCAAGGGGGTGACGGTCGCCGAGGACGCCCGGCCGCGCGTCGATGCCGAGTGGTGGTCGCTGCGGCCATTGCGCCGTCCCGAAACGCCGGCCGTGAAAGGAGGCCGCACGCCCATCGATGCGTTTATCCTGGCCACGCTGGAAGCGAAGGGATTACGGCTATCCCCCGAGGCGGAGCGGCCGACGCTGCTGCGCCGCCTCACCTACGACCTGCACGGACTGCCGCCGACGCCCGAGGAGATCGACGCCTTCGTCGCCGACCCGGCGGCCGACGCATACGAGAAAGTCGTCGATCGTCTGCTCGCCAGTCCGCGCTACGGCGAGCGCTGGGGCCGGCACTGGCTCGACGTGGTCCACTACGGTGACACGCACGGCTACGACAAGGACAAACGCCGCGACCATGCCTGGCCCTACCGCGATTACGTCATCCGCGCCTTCAACGAGGATCGGGCCTACGGCCGTTTCATCGCGGAGCAAATCGCCGGCGACGTACTCTATCCCGACAGTCCCGACGGCATTGTAGCCACCGGCTTCATCGCGGCCGGCCCCTGGGATTTCGTCGGCCATGCCGAGCTGCGCGAGGGCACCGTCGATAAGCTCAAGACCCGCCTGCTCGACCGCGACGACATGTTGGCGAATACCCTGTCCACCTTTTCCAGCCTGACGGTTCACTGCGCCCGCTGCCACGATCACAAGTTCGATCCCATTCCGCAGAAGGACTACTACCGTTTGCAAGCGGTCTTCGCGGGTCTCGATCGCGGCGACCGGCCGTTCCGCGACAAGAAGTTCGTGTATACGGCCATCCCTCGGCCGGCGCGACCCATCAACATATATTTACGCGGCGATGTCGAGAAGCTCGGCGAACTGGTAAGCCCCGGCGCCCTGACCGGCGTGCCCGGCCTGCCCGCCGACTTCGATTTGAAAGACACCGTCCACGAAGGGCCGCGCCGCGCCGCCCTGGCGACGTGGCTGGCCGACTCGCGCAATCCGCTGACCTGGCGCTCGATGGCCAATCGCGTTTGGCACTATCACTTCGGCCGCGGCATCGTCGATACGCCCAACGACTTCGGCGGCAATGGCGGCAAGCCGACGCATCCCGAATTGCTCGACTGGCTGGCGACCGAACTCCGCGACAACGGCGGCTCGCTCAAGAAACTGCATCGACTCATCCTCACCAGCGCCGTCTACCGCCAGGCGTCGCGCCACGACGCCGCCTCCGCCAAGATCGACGCCGACAATCGCTACCTGTGGCGCATGAACCGTCAACGCCTCGACGCCGAGGCGCTACGCGACAGTATGCTCGCCGTCAGCGGCAAACTCGATTTGACGATGGGCGGCCCCGGCTTCGAGGTCTTCCGCTTCAAGGACGACCATTCGCCCGTCTACGACCATACCGCCCTGGAGAAAATTCACGACCCGCGCACCTACCGGCGCACGGTGTACCGTTTCGCGGTGCGCAGCGTGCCCAATCCGTTCCTCGATTGCCTCGACTGCGCCGATCCCAATATCAACACGCCGGTACGCAATACGACGCTTACCGCATTGCAAGCGTTGGCGCTGCTCAACGACCCGTTCGTCGTCCGCCAGGCCGAGTTGTTCGCGGAAAGACTGGGCAAGGGCGGCGAACCGCTGGAAAAACAACTCGATCGAGCGTTTCGATTGACGCTGGGACGGCCGCCGAAGCCCGAGGAATGGCAAGCGTTGGCCGACCACGTCCGCAAGCACGGTCTCGCCAACACCTGCCGCTTGCTGTTTAACATCAACGAATTCGCGTTCGTAGATTGATGAATGGTTAGCGACGCTTCGTAGAGACATTAACACTTCTGCGAAGTCATCATGAACTCGCGTTCAGCCGAAACGCACGAAAATGAGCGTTTGCTTGGCGAGCGGAGGGCGTTAGCCCCCGTGGAATTCCCGCGGAGTACCACGGGGGGCTAACGCAGGGCCTACGCATCACCCCTTGTCTAAATTATCGCCGGAT
>JBBSES010000535.1:0-3562 GCA_038239465.1 Gemmatales bacterium | reverse complement strand
TTCGTGATCTTCAACGGCACGGTGATCTATGAGGCGGGGCCGATTCGCTGGGTAAGCACGGCGGCGTTTGTTGGGTTAGTGGTCGCGTGGAAGATTCGACCCCGCCACGATGCTTCCGCCTTTCACAATCGCGCCGCGAACGGGTTGAACTCCAGGTAATAGAGGTGCCGATACAGGTCGCTCTTCTCCAAAAGCTCGCGGTGCGTGCCGGATGCCTCGATTTGTCCCTGATGGAGCAAATACACTTTGTCGCACGCGCTAAGCGTTGCGCCGCGATGGGGCAGGAAGACCACGGTTCGGTTTGGCAGGATGCGGGCGAAGGTATCGTCGAGCAGCGCCTTAGTGTCGTCATCGACGGTGGCCGGCTCCTCGATGAGCAGCAAGGCCGGATCGCGGAGGATGGCCCGCGCCAGCGCGACGCGGAACTGCTCGCCGACGTTCAGGGCGTGGCCGAGTTCGCCAATGGGCGTCTGATAGCCGCGCGGCAGCTTCTGAATGAAGTGATGCGCGTGGGCTAACTTGGCGGCTTCGATGATTTGCGGCTGCGTGTAGGCCGTGTCGCCGCAGCCGATGTTGTTGGCCACGGTGTCGTTGAAGACGAGATTGTGCTGCAACACCACGGCGATTTGCGTCCGCAGCGAATCGAGCGTCACCCAGCGCAGATTGTGTTGGTCGATGCGGATTTCGCCCGAGGTCGGGTCAAGGAAGCGCGGGATCAGGTAGAAGAGCGCGTGCTTCTCCAGTTCGTCCGGGCCGACGAGGGCGACGCGCTGGCCCGCCGCCAGGGTCAGACTTACGTCTTTCAAGAGGACGCGGCCGCTACCCGGCTCGCGCAGGCTGACGGCGTCGAACTCCAATCGTTGGGCGAGCGGCGGCAGGAACTCGGCGCCGACCACTTGACCCACGTCGGCGGGACGGCCCAGGAACTCGAAGAGGATCGCCGCCGACTCGCGGCCGCGACGCAGGAGTTTCAGGTTGGTCAGAAAGTTCTGCAGGGGCCAATAGAGACTGACGAGGCTCGTCACCAGCACGATGGCGCCGGCCACCCCGAGACGGCCATCGAGGACGATCAGCCCCGTGACGTAGAACAGCACGACGCCGGCCAGCATGGCCAAAAACGCGAGCAGCGGCCGATAGATCGCCTCGCCCAAATGCTGGCTCATCCGCGATTCGCTGTAGGCTTTCAGTTGCCGTTCCACGCGCCCCTGGTTGAACAGTTCCATCAAGTAGCACTTCACCAGACGCATGAGCATCAGGCTCTCTTGAAGCAAGGCCAGTTGGGTGGCGGCCGTGCGCGTGCCGGCGCGTCCCTGATCGAGGTAGTAAGCCGCCAGCTGTCCGCCCGCCAACCACACCAGCAGCGCGAAGACGACGAAGGCGACGGTCAGCCAGAAATTGATGGCCAAGGCGAAGAGCAGCAGGAGGCCGAAGAGGACCGGCTCGCGGATGGCCACGGTCAGCCAGGCATAGAGGCCGTCGTGGACCGATTCGACGTGGCGCGTGAACGTGCTGACCGCTTCGCTCGGCCCGAGGGCGCGGATGGCCAGCGTGCCGAGACGATATGTGTGATGGTAGATCGCGCGGCGCATGCGCGTGGCGGCTTCGAGCGTGGCCGTGGCGGCCGATACGTCGAGGACGAACAGCAGCACGGCACGCACCAGCGCCAGGGTAACGCCGAGAAGAAGCAGGCCGCTCAGGTAGCCGATGGCACTGCCCGAGCGCCACGTCCACGGGGCCAGCCGGGCAATCGAACTGACCGACCGATTGGCGAGCCAGTGATCGTGCGTCCGCGCGACCAGCCCGAGGATGCCGAGACTGCCGCGCTCGCCTTTGAGGGCATCGGCGTAGTGGCGGGCGGCCTCGGCACCGACGCGGGCCTCGATCCAGTGGAAGAGATAGGCGTCCAACAATGGTTGAGAGAACGGCGTTTCGTCGGCCGCCTGGCTCGCCGCCAGTTTGTCGGGAAGGCCGGTTTCCATCAAGCAGCGCTGCCGTTCTTTCGGCTCCAGGCGCGACCAATTGTCGAAATAGCTGTCGCGCTCCATCGTGCCGAGGTTGGCGAACGTCGGCGCGTGGCCACGATAGACGACCAGGTCGGCGAACAGGCCGAGGACGACGAGCAGTGCCACCGTGACCAGGCCGATGGCGACGGCCGCGGTCAGCGCCGTCCACTTGGCGACGGGCTTGAAATTCAGGAAGCGCCAGGCACGGGTAAAAGCGGCTCGTTGATCCATACGCACCAGGAGGCTGACGGGAACGGACGCTTAGCGCGAATGCCAGGAGTTATACGGGCAAAGGCGTCCATCCGCAAGCGGCGAGGAACAGGCCGATCGCTCCGCCAGCGAGTACCAGCCAGGCCGAGTTGACCTTCCAGCGCAACAAAAGGAGTGCGCTGGCCAGGCCAAGCAAGATGGTGGTTGCGTCGATCAATGCCGCGCGGCCTAGCTGAACCGCGACCACGGCCATGAGGGCCAGCGCCGCCGCGTTGACGCCGTCGAGGAACGCGCCGGCCACCGGCGATTTTCGCAGACGCGGCACCAGCCAACCGCTGAGGGCGACGAAGACGAACGCCGGCAGGAAAATGCCAACGGTGGCCACCACTGCTCCCGCCGGCCCGGCGACGACGTAGCCGATGAACGTCGCCGTCGTGAACACCGGCCCTGGCGTCACCTGCCCGACGGCGACGGCGTCGAGCAATTGCCCCTCGGTCAGCCAGCGCCGGTTTTCGACCATCTCGGCGCGCAAGAAGGCGAGCAAGACGTAGCCGCTGCCAAAGAGGACCGAGCCGATCTTGAGGAACACCAGGAACAGGGCCGTCAACGTCACCGGCACGACGGCGGCGTTCACGACGGCCAGCGGTGCCGATCCCAGAAACCACAGCGAAGGGGCGGCGGGCCGCGCCGGCGACCGCGCCAGGTGCCAGCTTACGGTCAGCGCTCCGGCGCCGAAAAGCAGCGCCAATTCGTCGCCGCTCAGGAACGACAGGACGGCGACGGCGACGGCGAGGACGGCGAGGAAACGTGTTTTGAGGGCGGCGCGGGTCAGTCCAAAGAGGGCCTGCGCGATGACGGCGATGACCACCGGCTTGACGCCGTAGAGGAACGCCTGCAAGTAGCGAGCGCCCTCGGGAATGCCGCCGACCTCGACGTACAGCCAGGCGATGCCGAAGACGAGCAGCATCGCCGGCAGGATGAAGCAGACGCCCGCCACGAGCAGGCCGGCCCAGCCGGCGCGCAGATGGCCGAGGTGAATGGCCATCTCCGTCGAGTTGGGTCCGGGGATTAGGTTGCAGGCGCCGAGCAAATCGAGGAAGCGTTCGCGCGTCAGCCACTGGCGACGGCGGACGAATTCCGCTTCCATGAGGGCGATGTGAGCGGCCGGCCCGCCAAACGCGGTCAAGCCGAGGCGCAGGAAGACGCCGGCCACTTCGGTGAGGGGGGAGGACGAGGGTTCGGAAGGGACGGGATCGGTCATGAAAGGCTGCTATTTCAGCCAATAAGCTCGTTCCCAAGCTCCGGCTTGGGAACGCAAGCGACGAAGCTCCGGCTTCGTCGCGCGTAAG
>JBBSES010000534.1:0-3569 GCA_038239465.1 Gemmatales bacterium | reverse complement strand
TCGCCAACGGCGCTCCCGTGGCCCTCGTCGCCCAAGCGACCACCGCGGCGGCCACCAATGGGTTGGAAAGGGCCCGTGGCGACGACGGCCTCGTCTTCGGCACGTACCTCTTGATCCAAACGGTGCTGGCGGCAAGGCAAACCGACTTCGCGGCGGCGCTGCGCGGCGCTCACATTACCGTCCCCGACCAACCCGGCGTGTTCGACATCGTGACGGGCGTCAGCGAGGCCATCGACCGGCGCCTGCGCGACAACATGCGCCGCACCGACATCTCCGAGATGGCTCAGCTGGCGGCGGTGGAATCGTTGACCACCAAGCTCCGCCAGCGCTCCGCTCACCTGTTCGGCACCACGCCGCTCGAGGTCCAGCGCGGCGCCAAGGAACTGTCCACGCAGCGCGGCTTCGGCAGCCTGGCCTGCCACTATTTCGCGCGCTTCAGTCGCCGGTTCCTGATGTACCACCTGGGCCGCGAATTGTCGCTCCACGTCGGCGGCAACGGCCGCTTCGAGGACTTGACCGCTCACGACGACTTCATCGAAGAGTTGGAGATCCACTGCCACGAGGCGGCGGGCATTACCCGCGTGTTCGCCGAGGAGTGGTACTCCAAGCACAACTTCCAGGGCGGCATCTCGCTGTCCAAGACGCGCGGCTTCGTCAACCATTGCCTCGACAAGTTATCCCACGAGTTTTTGCTGCGGGGGAGCCGCGATGGCTAATCCCCGCCTCGTCGTCTGTGGCCCCGCGCGATCGTCCGTTCGCCCCAAGGAGTGGAAAGCGGTCGAGCCGCTGACACTGCGCATCGGTTCTGGGCGCCACGACGTTCACGTGCGTATTAATCAGTTATCGCACGAGGTGTGCGACCGCCAACCGCCAGCGGCGGTCGATCTCGTCGAACTGGCGAGCTACGTCTTCGCGGCCGACCAGTTGACGCCGCGCGGCGGGCCGCGCGAGGTCGAGTACGGGGAAAAGTTTCGCCGCCACTTCCGCTTCGAGGTGCCGGTGCGCGAGCCGTCGCTGTGGCAACAAGCCGAGATCAAGCAAGGTTTGACGGACACGTTGAGCTTCCTCACCGACGACGATTACGAATTTCATTTCACTCGGTTGCACCACCCGCCCCCCTTGCAGACCTACCTGTATGGACAGGATTGCACCGACGACCATTCCATTGAAGAGGTGATGCTGTTCTCCGGCGGCATCGATTCGTTGGCGGGCGCGGTCCAAGAAATTCTCGTGGGACAGCGCAAAGTGGCGCTGGTCAGCCACCGGCCGGTCAGCAAACTGTACGCCCGGCAGTGCAAGGTGATTCAGGCAATTGACGGCCATGTGGCCGTCCCTCGTCACCGGCCGCTGCATGTGGCGGTGGAGGCGAATAAGGGCCCGGCCAGCAGCGACTACACCCAGCGCAGCCGCTCGTTCGTGTTTGCCGCGTTGGCGGCGGTCGTGGCCCGAGCATTCGCGCTCGACCGCATCCGCTTCTACGAGAACGGCGTGGTGAGCTTGAACTTCCCGCTCGGTCCCCAGGTGTTGGGCGGCCGGGCATCGCGCACGACCCACCCGCAAGTCCTGCACGGCTTCGGGCAGCTGTTCGCTCGGCTCTTCGACACGAGCTTCCGGGTCGAAAATCCGTTTCTGTGGAAGACGAAGACGGATGTCGTGGCGGGCATTCGCGCGGCGGGATATGGTCCTCTTATCGCCCGCACCAGTTCGTGCGTCCACACCCAGCAACAATCGAAGCAACACGCTCATTGCGGCCGCTGCTCGCAGTGCATCGATCGTCGGCTAGCGACAGTGGCCGCGCGCCTGGACCCGTCGGATGACCCGGCTGGCGGCTACGCCTCGGATGTCTTCCGCGACCCACGCTCTGGGACGGACCTGACGTTGGTCGAGAGCTACTTCCGCATGGCGCAGAAGGTCGAGCAACTCGGCGACGTGGGAGATTTCCTGGCCGAGTACGCCGAGTCCGCCCGCGTGCTGCGTTATTGCAACATGCCGAGCGACGAGGCGGCCCGCAAGGTCCACGAACTCTACCGGCGGCACAGCAGCCAGGTTCTGGAGGTGATGAGCGAGGTGGTCGCTCACGAGCGCGCGGCGATCGTGCGGCATGCTTACCCGCCGAACTGCTTGCTCAGCATCGCCTGCGGACGGCGAGGCGATCCCACCGCGCGGCCCACGGCCACGCCGACTCCCGCCGGGGCCAACGGCACTACGGTCGCGGGCTTGGTCGTCAATGTGGACACCTTCACCATCTCCCACGAGGGCGTGTCGTGCTTCCTCGGCAACACGAATGAGTTCCGCCTGATCCGCCGCCTGCACCAACGCATCGGCACCTACGTCTCCGTTGGGGATCTCGCCGAGGACGTGTGGGGCGACGACCAAACGACCAAAGGCGCGATTCAAACGACGGTTTGCAACCTGCGGCGCCGATTGCGCGAGCACGCCCTTGCCGGGATCATGATCGATGGCAGCCAGAAGGGGCATTACGGCTTGGTCGTGGCCGAGCCCGCTCCGCCGACCACGTCTGATCCCATCCGCGACCAAAGTCATTTGTCAAAGTTGAGCGAAAATTGAGCGCTACGTGAGCGTTGCGTGAGCGCCTTTCGGCAGAGTGGTTTCCATGCGGACCGTCGAGGTGGCGGGCCGCGTCTCGTGGAAGCCAGTCATGCATAGCCATCCATCGACGACAGACCGGCCTGCCAGTATCACCAAACAGTCCCTATCCCCCAACCAACGGCGCTTCGTCGCGCTGCTGCAGGAAGTGCGTTACGGCCACGTGCATCGCGTGGCCGTGCGCCGGGGCGAACCCGACTTCCGCGACGGCATCCGCTACACGCGGACGGTGAAAGTCCTCGGCGACAACCAGCCGCATCCCCACGGCCAGATCGCGGATTATGTCCTGCGCCGCGAGTTCGTCGCCTTCTTCCAGCTGCTCTCGGCCATCGGCAAGGGGGAAATCATCAACCTCGACGTTCGAGACGGCCTGCCCTTCGACTTTCAGGTCGAGGGATCGTCGAGCCACTAACACGCATCGCTTTCCACCATTCGAGATCGCCACCAGACGATGGGCTGGCCGCCGAGCGGAGGTCGTCGTGGGTGTGCCGGGAGGCCTTCCCGTGCCCCACGACGACCGCGTCGATTCGTTCGACGACTGTCTGCGTTCGCTGGCGCGCTACCATGCCCTGCGCCTGACCCGTTATCCCGGTTTCCGGCGCCAGGACTTGGCCGATCTTGAGCAGGAGTTGACGGCGCACTTGCTCAAGCAACTTTCCACCTACGTGGCGGGACGGGCGTCGCGGAAGACGTTCGCCAACCTGCTGCTCACGCGTTACGCGCAAAACCTGGCCCGCCATCGCCAGGCGGCCAAGCGGGACGACCGCCTCGACGTCTCCCTCGACCAGCAGATCGAGTCGTTTGGCGGGCCACCCGAGTTGGCGACACTCGACGGCGATGGTCCGCAGGCGGCGCGGCGCTCGACCCGGCCGCGGGGGCGGGCGGCTGGCGGGGTCCCCCACCCCGCCCCCAACACCGTGCTGGGGCCGGTGGCCCCCCCCCACCCGGAGCTGGCCGCGCGC
>JBBSES010000533.1:0-3600 GCA_038239465.1 Gemmatales bacterium | reverse complement strand
GAATCCGCCGCCAACTTCCTCATAATCGAATCACCTGCCTTCGCGCCGTCTCTCGCCACCAGCCATCGGCCGAATGGATCACGAGCTTCCCCACACCCGCACTTGCCCGCCACGGAGCCTTCCGACCATGCGCAAAGCACTCGCCGTCTGTCTCGTCCTGGTGGCGTCGGCCGCGCCCTTCGCCGCCGCCGGCCCCAACGACATGGACTACGGCCCCTTTCTGTCCGCCACCTACCTGACGCAATGGCCCAAGGACAACACCGTCCTCAAGGGCGTCGCCGTCAAACTCGACGCGCCCATCCCCGGCGAAGCACCTCTCGAAGGGCCGATCGGCGGCGGCAACTACGTCAAATCGACGGCCAAGGACCTCGATGAACTCTATCGAACCCAGCGCGTCGATTTCGGCGGCTATCGCCTGAACGTGCCCAACGGCACCTACCAGGTCACGCTCCACTTCTGCGAAAGCCGCGAACAGCAGAAGGACAAGAACAAGCGCGCCTTCGACGTGGTGATACAGGGCAAGAAAGTCGCCGATAAGCTCGACCTGCACGAGAAAGCCGGCCGCGATAAGCCGCTCGATCTCTCGTTCGACAAGGTCGAAGTCGCCAATGGCCAACTCGCCATCGAACTGAATGGACAAAAGGGCGTCGCCAGCCTCGCCGCCCTGCTCGTCGAAGGCAAGGACTTCACGCGGCGCCTCAAGTGCGGCGGTCCCGCCGTCAAGGAATACGCCGCCGACTGGCCCGCCAACTACGCCCTGCCGAAGAACCCCGCGACCGCCGGCATCATCTTCGACACCGAAATGCTGCGCGTCGCCGCCGGCTGGACGGGCGATTACGTCAAGCTGCAAGGCGTCGTCTTCGACGGCGGCCACGGCTCCAACCCCGGCATCGGCGGCACGCAACTCATCGGCACCAAACCGACGCCCGGCTGGGCCAAGGGCGACGACCTGCGCGACCCGCGAGCGATCCCACACGGCCCGCTGCCGCGCGATTGGGCGCGCTACAAGGGCCTTTATCGCCACGAGAAGGGCACCGTCTTCGCCTACACCGTCGGCGGCATCGACGTGTTGGAAATGCCCTCCGTCGAAGTATTGGACAAGACGCGCGTCTTCACGCGCACCCTGAATATCAAGGCCTCGACGCAGCCGTTGGTAACGGTCGTCGCCGATCTCGACAAGGCCAAGGGGCAAGTGGAGGGCGGCATCGCCACGCTGCGGACCAACGACCAGGCGATGGCCGTTAAGGTTCTAGGCGGTCCCGAAGGCACGGTCCTCGAACTCGTCGATGACGCGCGGATCGTTTTGAAGATTCCGGCGCTCAAGCAGGACGCGACGCTCAAGATCACCCTCTGGGGCGGACCGACCAGCGCTCTCGCAACCGGCACCGCGGCGTTGTCCAAGGCGACCGAAGGCGGCGATCTGACGCCGCTCACCAAGGGCGGCGCTCCGCTGTGGACGAAGGAAGTCGTCACCAAGGGCAAGCGCGGCGACGACAATCAAGCCTATGCCGTCGATGACCTGACGGTCCCCTTCGAGAATCCCTACAAGTCGTGGATGCGCATCGGCGGCTTCGACTTCTTCAAGGATGGCCGCGCCGCCGTCTCCACCTGGAGCGGCGACGTCTGGATCGTCTCCGGCATCGACGACACCCTCGAAAAGCTCACCTGGAAGCGCTACGCCACCGGCCTCTTCCACGCCCTGGGGTTGAAGATCGTGGACGATAAGGTCTACGTCCTGGGCCGCGACCAGATTACGCGCCTGCACGACTTGAACAACGACGGCGAGGCCGATTTCTACGAGTGCTTCAACAACGACGTGATGATCACGCAGAACTTCCACGAGTTCGCCTTCGAGTTGCAGACCGACGCCGAGGGGAACTTCTACTTCGCCAAGGGCGGCCCGGTGCGGCCCGGCGGCAGCGGCTGGGACAAGCTGACGCCGCACCACGGCTGCCTGTACAAGATCTCCAAGGACGGTAGCAAGTTCGAAGTGGTGGCCCGCGGCTTCCGCGCCCCCAACGGCATCGGCGTCGGGCCGCGCGGCGAGCTGACCGTTGGCGACAACGAAGGCACCTGGACGCCCATGTGCCCCATCAACTGGGTCAAGCCGGGCGGCTTCTACGGCGTGCCCGAATTCTCCGATAGGCCGACCAAGCCGACCGTGCGCGACAACCCTCTCTGCTGGATGCCCAAGGACATCGACAACAGCAACGGCGGTCAATGCTGGGTCACGGGCACCAAGTTCGGCCCGCTCTCCGGCCAACTGCTGCACACGTCCTACGGCACCTGCCAACTCTTCAACGTCCTCAAGGAAGAGGTCGCGGGCGAAATGCAGGGCGGCGTGGTAGCCATACCCCTCAAGTTCGAGAGCGGCACCAATCGCGTGCGCTTCATCGAGAGTCAAAACGCTCTCTACGTCACCGGCCTGCGCGGCTGGCAGACGCGCGCCTCCAAGGACGCCAGCTTCTCGCGCGTCCGCTACACCGGCAAACCGGCGAACCTGCCCGTCGGCCTAAACGTCGTGCCCGGCGAAATCCGCGTCACCTTCAGCGACAAGCTCGACAAGGCCGCCGCCGAGGACGTCGATAACTACACGCTGGAACAGTGGAATTACCGCTGGACCTCGGCGTATGGCTCGCCGCACGTCAAGGTTTCCGATCCCAAGAAGCAAGGGCACGACGAGGTCGAGGTCGAGAAGGCGACGCTCTCCGCGGACGGTAAAACCGTCACTCTCTCCATCGCCGACTTGAAGCCGGTGATGCAGATGAAGATCGCCTACAAGCTCAAGGCGGCGGACGGGGCGGCGGTCACGAACGCCATTCATCACACGATCAACGTGGTCGGCGACCAGAAGGCGGAACTGCATCCGGGAGAGATCAAAATCGTTAAGGTAAAGTAAGAAACCCTGGCCAGCGGGGGGCGTAAGCCCCCGTGGATTTCTGCGGCCAACCACGGGGGGCTTACGCCCCCCGCTCGCCTACACGCCTACCGTCCCCCTAAGCGCTACAGCCTGTCAGCTGCGCAGCATCAATCCCGCCGAATCGTTCGAAACTCGTTGAAGAACGGGTGTCCGTTTTCTACCCTTGAAGTGGCCCTCGGCGTCGTGCCTGGGGCCATCGGAACCGGGGAACGGCAATCGGGTCCTATCGCGGTCGTTTCCCCGCACGCACACAGTCCGGTCGCCCTCGGGGGGCTGCAAGTTCGCGTCGATCGACGCGGGCGCGGGGGGTCGTGCGCTTTACGCAACAGAGGAGGTTTACCATGTCCTTGCGCCATGTCGGTCTGAGTTTCGCGCTGGCGGCGCTGGTGGGGCTGAGCGGCTGTGCCTCTCGGCGTTGCCAGCCCGCGTGTTGTTCGGCGTCGCCATGCGCGGCGCCGTGTCCATGCGGCGAGGCCGGCGCGCCGGGTGCCGCGCCGGTGCAGGCGTTCGCGGCTCCGGCCGCTCCGGGCTGCTGCGGCGGCCGTTAATGTTAACTGCACGGATTGCGATCCGTATTCTCCCCTCTCCGTTTAGGGGAGGGGCCGGGGGTGGGGTTGAGGTTCGTTTAAACCCACCCCCAACCCCACCCCCAAACGGAGAGGGGGCCAGAAGGATATACT
>JBBSES010000532.1:0-3641 GCA_038239465.1 Gemmatales bacterium | reverse complement strand
TACGCCTTGGGAGAACCGTCGGAAAGCGACACGGCCGAGGCTCCTGCCTCGGCCGTGCGTCACCCCTGGGCTAGGGTGCGAGCCAGGCCATGACGGCCCAGGCTGTTACCGTGGGAATGCGCATACCCTAACTACAAAAGGTAAAGCAAAGGCAGTGCCGCCGACCGAGAAACCATCGAACGAATACGCAAGTGTCTATCCGAGAAGGGTTAGAAGGTTTACACGCATGGAAACAGAGCGGCGCGGCTCGCGGGCCGCCGCCTAGAAACACGGGAACCACCCGTAATTTTAGGCGTTCGCGGAAGCGCAAAAAGAAGAGCGGCGCGAACCCCCGCGCCGCTCCTCGGGATGGATGACTCGTTGCCGTCATTCTGCCTTGAGGCCGAAGTCGCCCGCGATGGTCCGCCAGGCGCTGTGAATGTGATTGTTGGCGTTGCCCGCGGAATCGGCCTGCACGTTCAGGAATTCGATGACGAATGTCGGCCCGTGGACGCGATAGGTGTGCGGCTTGCCCGCTTCGGGAGTGCCGAAGTAGGCGAAGTAGACCTTGTCGAAACCCGCGTCCTTGACCTGTGCCAGTTCGGCGGCGGCCACGTCCATCGGCAAACGGTGGGCATAGGCTTCGATCAACTTTTGCAGAACCGCCTTTTGCTTGTCGGTCATCTTGCTGGCGGGCAGGCCCAGCGGGTCGCCGAGCTTCGGGGTCTTCGACTTCTGCTCCGGCTCCGGGTGCTGCTTGGGCTGCGTGACGGTCTTCTTCTGATCGTCGTCGAGGCTGGCGAGAAGTTCGCGGACCAAGTCTTCGGTCTCGGGCAAAGTGCGCAGTCCCTTGCGGTCGCCGGCCTTGACCAGCGCCGGGTTGGCGCCGAAGAAGGCGGGCGTCGAGGAGACGACGGCTCCTTTGTCCAGCGTGAAGTTGAGGGACAGGTGATGCCCCTCGACGCGCCAGCCCCATTTGCCGGTCTTCGACGGCGTGCCGAAGATGGTCACGAAGTACCAGTCGGGATTGCGGACCATGGCGCCGTTCTTTTCCAACTCCTTGAGGATGCTCTCCAGGCTCATGATGGTCGTGGCCTTGGAGAAGCCGTCGGCGCTGGTGCCGGCCTTCAGCAGTTCGAGCGCCGCCTCGCGCTGTTCCTTGGTCATCGCCTCCAGCGGCAGTCCCTTGCGGGTCGATTTCTTGTCGCCGTCTTGCAGGGGAATGAAGTTCCAGTTGAAGCGTTCCTTGTCGTCGAAGGCGAAGGCGGCCTGCTGCTTTTGCTCGGCGGTCAGCGCGGTCAAGAACTTGTCGGCGGCGCTTGCCATCTTGACGCCGGCCGTCTCGGCGGCCTGGCTGACGTAGGCCACGCCGGCCAGCAGCGCGACGGCCGCCACGGCGGCCAGCATTCGAGCGGTTTTCATCGGCAGGATCCTCCGCGGAGGGGGGAGTGACTCAGGACGGCAGGGAGATATCGACGATCTCGAAACGCAGCTTGCCCTTGGGCACCTTGATCTCGGCCACCTCGCCGACTTTCTTGCCGAGCAAGCCCTGGCCGATGGGACTGCTGGTGAGAATCTTATTGTTGTCGTAGTCTTCGTCGCCAGGGCCGACGAGGTGGAATTCCTCTTCGTCGCCCATGTCCACGTCCTTGACCTTGACGACGACGCCGAAGACGACGGCGTCGGTATTGGTATTGCCCGGCTCGACGATGAAGGCGCGGCTCAGGTCGTATTTCAAGCTGTCGATGCGCGCCTGCAACATGCCCTGGTCCTCGCGGGCGGCGTGGTACTCGGCGTTCTCGCTGAGATCGCCCATTTCTCGGGCCGTGGCGATGCGCTTGGTCACTTCGATCATCTCGAAGTTGGACATGCGATCGAGTTCGGTCTTCTTCTTCTCGTACCCTTCGCGGGTCATCGGAATGCGATCGTCGGCCATTGCACTTCCGCTCCTGACAGCTGGGCCGGCCGGACGCGCGGTTCCGTTCATTTCACGGATGCCGCATGGCGATAAGAGGACGGCGGCCGGCGGACTCCAGTAAAAACACGGGCGGCCGTCGTCGCCGGAGGCTACCGGCTGACTTCGGGCCGCGGGGGAGATCCGAATGGGCGCGGGCGGCCTTAATCGACGGCACACGCGCGCTTCTTCCATTATTCACAGTATCTTGGCGGCGGCGCCCCCGCTTGTAAAGGGCGCTTCTCTCAGCCCTCGAACTCCACGACGCCGCGCAGGATTTCGCGCTTCCAATCGGCTTGATGCACCGGCCAGCCTTGTACCGTCCAGCCGTCTTTGCGGACGAGGCGCGGCCGACTGTAGTGACTGACGTACCGCTGACACTCCAGCTCCGGCGGCGACAGCTGCCGATTCACCGGCCAGGCGTTGCTGCGCCGCTTGCCGACGTGGTCGTTGTCCACGATGCTAACGACGCAGGGGGCCGGCAGATCAAGAAAGCGCAGGGCAATGACCTCGTGGCTGGCGGTACGGTAGCGCTGCTTCAATTCTAGCACATCATAACCGAACGCGGGGGCGTCGCTGACGAACCAGCAGCTGGGCACGAGTAGGCGCACCGCGAACAGGTTGGCGAGCGATTCGCCGGCCATGGCGCGTGTCTGCTCAGGAGAGATGCCCAGGCGAGCGAGCAAGGCCGCCTTGCAGTGTTCGCCGATCTCGTGGGCCACGGTCCACTGGTGCCGTTCTTCCGTCGGCTCGGGGCGCAGATAAATCTGCTTTTGGCCGCCTGCCCGCTGCGCCCGCCCCCGCTGCGGCTGGCGGCGATCGAGACAAACGACCATACCCAGATGCCGTTGCGCGAGGGTGATGGCGTCCACGGGCGGCCCTTCGAGGCGCGCCGCTTCGAGCAAATCGGTCACGGCGCGATCGACCACGTCGAGTACTTCTTCGCGGGGCAGGTCTTCGACCATGGACCGACTCCGGGGCAGGGAAATAGATGTATTATTTTGTACAGCAATCGAGGCGCGGTCAATGTCAGTTATGGGGTGGACGCAAAACGGCAAGCCGATCGGACGCGGGTCAATAAGCTCACGGCGTCCAATCCTGTTGCGGCGTGAGACTCGCGCAGAACTCCGCGAGCAGCCGGGCCGACTTCTCGATATCGTCCAGGCTGACCACCTCGACGGGGCTGTGCATGTAGCGATTGGGGATGCCGATCAAGCCGGTGGCGACGCCGTCGCGCGAAATCTGGATAGCGTTGGCGTCGGTGCCCGTGGCGCGGGGCACGCCGCGCACCTGCACGGTGATTTCGTGCTTGGCAGCAATCTCCTCCAGGCGCTCGAAGACGCGCGGATGGATGTTCGGCCCGCGAAAGACCGTCGGCCCGCCTCCGAGCTTCGTGTCGCCGAGGGTGCGCTTGTCGTTGCCCGGCGTGTCGGTGGCGTGGCAGACGTCCACGGCAATACCGATGGTCGGATGGATGCCGTAAGCGCTGGTCATGGCGCCGCGCAGGCCGATCTCTTCCTGCACGGTCGAGACCGCGAAGATGGCCGCTTGCAGGGGTCGGTCGCGCAGCTCACGCAACGCTTCCATGACGACCCAGACGCCGACCTTGTCGTCCAGGCCGGGCGCCGTCACCAGGCCATTGCGCAACTCGCGGAACCCCAGGGCGACGGTGATCGGATCGCCGAGCGTCACGAGGGCCTCGGCGTCC
>JBBSES010000531.1:0-3662 GCA_038239465.1 Gemmatales bacterium | reverse complement strand
GAGGATTCGCGGGACGGTCGGACATCGCTTGAATTTCCTGGGCGAGCGGGGGGCGTTAGCCCCCCGAGGATATCCTCGGGGGGCTAACGCCCCCCGCTCGCCCAGGAAATTCAAGCGATGTCCGACCGTCCCGCGAATCCTCTGGGCCGCAGCGCGCCGTTGGTGGCGCCACTGTATCAGTCGTCCGTCTATACCTTGCCGGACCTGGACGCTCTCGACCGCATCGTCAACGCGGAAGAAGCGGGATTCATCTACGCGCGCGACGGCCATCCCAACGGCAATCAACTCGCCGCC
Source organism: Gemmatales bacterium (assembly GCA_038239465.1). Lineage (GTDB taxonomy): Bacteria > Planctomycetota > Planctomycetia > Gemmatales > Gemmataceae > JBBSES01. Next base: position 3,368 of record JBBSES010000531.1, on the reverse strand, counting down.
GAGGTCGCGCGCCTGGAAGGCGCTGAAGCGGCATCCATTAGCGGCTCCGGCATGGCCGCCATCAGCGCCATCCTGCTGGCCAACGTGCAGGACGGCGAGCGCGTCATCGCCAGCAATCGGCTCTATGGCCGCACCACGCAGCTGCTCGGCCAGGAACTGGTGCGCTTCGGCGTGCAATGCACCTTCGTCGATACCTGCGATATCGGCCAGGTGCAGGCCGCCCTTAAACGACCGGCCAAGCTGCTCTTCGTTGAGACCATTTCCAATCCGCTCTTACGCCTGGTCGATGTGGCGCGATTGGCGGAGTTGGCTCATGCCGAGGGTTGCTTGCTGGCGGTGGACAATACCTTCGCCACGCCGGCCCTCTTTAAGCCGTTGGAGCATGGCGCCGATTTGGTGATGGAAAGCCTGACGAAAATGATCGGCGGCCATAGCGACGTGACGCTCGGCGCCGTGGCCGGCAAGGCCGATTTGATACAAGCGCTGCAACAGGTCAGCAGCATCTGGGGGCTGGCGTCGAATCCCTTCGACTGCTGGCTGGCGTCGCGCGGCATCTCGACACTAACCCTGCGCATGACGGCGGCGTCGGCCAACGCCGCCCACCTCGCCGACTGGCTCGCCGATCAGCCGGGCGTCGGCCGCGTCGTTTACCCCCGACGGCCGGACCACCCCGACCACGAACTGGCGCGAACGCTGCTGCCGGCCGGTCTCGGCAACATGCTCTGTTTCGAGTTAGCCGGCGGCCGCGACGCCGTCAACCGCTTCTTGCGCGCGGCCCCCGGCATTCCGTTCAGCCCGTCGCTGGGGCACACGACGACCACCTGCAGCCATCCGGGAGCCACGTCGCACCGCTACGTCAGTCCCGCCGAAAAGCGCCGCCAAGGCATCGGCGACGGCTTGATCCGCCTGTCCGTCGGCGTCGAAGATTTGAATCACATCCAGACGGAACTGCGCCGCGGCCTCGAATGACAAGCGGCTCAACGGCAATCGTTCCCAAAAGAACCGAAATGACGGAAGGGCGTCCCGCGCACGAAGCGCCTGCCCCGTCCGCCGCTCGGGGTAAGCTTTTCGGTCAGCGCGGTTTGACAACTCGCGCCGCGCGGGGGATATCTTTAGTGACCCCAGGCGCGTCCGTCTTCCTGTCGCGTCGTGTTCGACGGCCGCGGGGTCGCTCGCAGTAGGGAAGGGCCATTCATGTTCCGGCATTGCTTGGCAGTCGTGCTCGGCCTAGCGCTCGTGGGTCCAGCCCGGGCCGCGTCGTGGGCCGACGGCATGTTCGAGGAATTGACCAAGGACTTCGGCTCGGTGCCGCGCGGTCCCGTCTTGTCGCATCCATTCCACGTCACGAACAACACCGCCGCCCCCGTGCGCATTGCCGGCATTCACGTTTCGTGCGGCTGCGTCAGCGCCGAGGCCGCCGAGAGCTATCTGTTGCCCGGCCAGAAAACCGTCATTCGCGCTCAAATGCGCAGCAACGTCTTTAGCGGACCCAAGAGCGTCACCATCTTCGTCCGCCTCGATCTGCCTCAATCGGAGGAAGTGCGCCTCTGGGTGCAGGCCAATAGCCGCGACGACGTGACCGTGACTCCCGAGGCCATCAACTTCGGCCAGGTCAAGCGCGGCGCCAGCCCCACGGGCAGCGTGGCCGTCACATTCCTGGGCAACGGCCAATGGCAAGTCACCGGCGTGCAAGCCGACAGCAATTACGTCAAGACGACGCTCAAGGAACAGCGGCGCACGGCCACCGACGTCAGCTACCAGCTGACGGCCGAACTCCGCGCCGACGCCCCGGCCGGCAAGTGGTACACCGACATCTGGCTCAAGACGAACAACCCGGCCACGCCGCGCGTCCGCGTGCCGCTCAACGTCGAGATCGAGTCGGCCCTCAGCGTCAGCCCAACGACGGTGGACCTGGGCCAACTCAAGGTCGGCGGCACCGTGGAACGCCGGGTGATCGTCCGCGGCGTCAAGCCGTTCCGCGTCACCGAAATCAAGGGCGGCGACGATCAAATTAAGATCGTGGAAAGCTCGGCCGACAGCAAGCCGGTCCACGTCTTGGCCGTGACGCTGCAGCCGAAAAAAGCGGGCGACTTCACCCGCGGCCTGCGCGTGCTGACGGATTTGAAGGAAGAGAGCGAGATCGAGTTTCAGGCCAAGGCCAAGGTGTTGCCGTAACAATGGCCCTCGGGCAATGAGGCACCGCGGAGGGGAAATTCTCCCCGAAGGTCTAGGCGTTTGCTACGAGCCGGAAGCGTCAGCGACGGGCCTTCGCGACCGAAGCTCCGTCGCTTACGCTTCCTTCTGGTTAGCGCCTCGTCTGGTTCGCGGACGAATCCTTCCCACGCTCGTACACGAACGGCGTCCCGGTCATTTTAGCCCCCACCGCGCACCACAGTCAGTTCCACGTCCAGAGCAAGCACGTTTGGCACGGCGACTACGGCTGGCGCGCCCCGAAAGACTTCCCCGGGATGGCGAGGCACGGCGTGGACAAAAAAGACTGACGGCGGCGCCGGAAATGCCCCTTCTGGCCCGGCCGCTTTTCGGGGTTCGTATCACAAGGTAAAAACGCGACGGCCGCTGTCCGGCATCGTGCCGCATAGTGCATTACCCAATGACGATTACGGCCGCGATGGCATTGGTTGCGGGAGGTTCGGCGTGTCTAAAGCCTATCGACTCGACGGCATCGATCTCAAGAATGGCGCGAAAGCCATCACGATGGTTTGCGTTCCCGATGGCTATAAGAAAGCGGCCCCGGCCAACCTCATCGTCTTTCTGCACGGCACCGAGCAAACCTCGGCCGAGGATTATCTCAAACAATCCGACCATAAGCTGGGCGAAGAACTCGATAAATCGGCATCGCCCAACCAGGTCATTTTAATCGTCCCCACCCTTTCGACCAATTCGCGCGGCGGCATCCTCGGCGGCACCGATGCCGACGACGTGCCCTCGGACGGCTTGCAGCAGTTCCTCCCCGCGGTGTCCGCCGCGTTGCAAAAGCTAAACCCCGATCCGGGCATCGCCGACTTCGGCGATGCCGGCAAGGTCGGCAAGCTCATCTTGGCGGCCCACTCGGGCGGCGGCAAAGTTATGCTGGCTTTGGCGCGGAGCAAAGGCACCGACAAATACGCCGACAAGCTGGCCGAGTGTTGGGGTTTCGACTGCATGTACGGCCATCCGGCCGGCAGTCCATTGGCCAATTCGAGTCCGCTGCCCGATGCCGGCGCCGATTCCGGGGCATGGGCCACATGGGAAACCAAGCACCGGGCGCATCGGGAAATGCTTTGGGCCGACTGGTTGGCCGGCAGCGGCGTTCCGTTCTTCCTCTATTGCGCGACGGGCAAGCAGGGCGGCGGCACGAACACGCGCTC
>JBBSES010000530.1:0-3665 GCA_038239465.1 Gemmatales bacterium | reverse complement strand
GTAGACCTCCTTGAGCGGCGCCAGGCCGGGGTCGTCGGCGATTTTGTTGAGGTAGAGGTCGCGCGTCTCGCTCGTCTTGCCGAACTTGAGGCCATAGTCGGCGATGGCCTTCGTCAAATAGCGGCTGATCTTGGCGTCGCGGTCCACCTTCTCCTTGCTCAGCGTCTCCAGTTCCTTCTGCACGGTTTTCAGGTTGTTCAGCAGTAAACTCCGCGCCTCCTGATTGACGAAGTCGGCGGTCAGCTTGGGGCGCTCGAGGGCGTAGGGCACGAATTCGTCGCGCTCGCCGAGCAAGCTGGCGACGGCGGCGGTGCCCAGCGGCGATTGCGCCGCGCCGGCCATGAACAGTTGATTGCCGACGCGCAGCCGGTCGATGATCTCGCGGTGACTCACGGGGCCGACGGCGTGCAGGGCGATGGTCCCTTCCGCCACGCCGACGGGCAGGCCGTTGGCGCCGGCCGAGGCGCCGATCAGGCTAGCGATATTCTCGGCCCGGTGCAGGTTGCTCGAATGGTAGTAGCCATGCAGATAATCGACCATGCGTTCGAGCCAAAACGGCTGCCGTGTTTTAGGTTGATTCGTGCGTTGATCCAGTGAGGCGCCGAAGACGGCGAGGTCGAACGGCTTGGGCAGCGCCAGATTGATCGCGCCGGGGATGCCGGGACCGCCAAGGGTCCGCAGGGCGGCGCCGATGCCGACCATGCCGGCCGGCGCCGCCGCCTCGTAGTTCTTCATCACCAGGCGGCGATAGAAATCGTTATCCGCCTTGCCGCTGAGCCATTCGACCTGCACGCGCCGCGGCCGCTTGAATCCCGGCTCCGGCGAATCGGGGGCGTACTCCTTGTCGTCGTACTTCTCGAAGATCGCCTTCAACTCCTCGGGCGTCGGCGTGCCCTGCACCTTGCTCAGGAAGTCGTCCACCTTGATCGGCAGCAGTTGCACGTCAACCGTCGTCGTCTGGTCCTTGAAGTAGGTGTAGAATTCGTCGGGGGATGGGACGGCCGGCGACTCGGCGAGCGTCTGGTTCTGGCTCATGCCGGGCGTGGCGCCGATCATCGCTTCCTGGGCGATCTGCACGCGGAACTCGTCGGTCAGCGCCTTTAGTAGTTGCTCGCGCGACACGTCCTTGAATTGATTGTTTCTGCGCAGGTCAGCCTCGATCTTCACGCCGTCGCTCGACGTTAATTGATTCCGTGTGAAGTAGCGGTTGATCAATTTGAATAAATCGGTCTCGGTCAGTTCGATACCGAGGTGGTCGGCCTGGCGACGCCAGATCATGAAGTCGAGGAGGCTTTGCGGGTCGGCGGACTGGCGCAGCATGGGGTGCCCCTGCGCCATGAACAATTGCTGGAACAGGGGATTCTTGAAAGCCTCCCCCTGCATTTGCTCCATGGGCATGCCGGCCAGCTTCTTGCTGATCTCGCTCTGGAGGTTCGTGGAAGCCCGTTGAACGGACAGGGCCAGGTAGTTCTTGGCCGCCAGGCGTTGCCTTTGCAACTCGCTGAGTTCTCGATCGGTGACGTCGTTGCCGTACAGGGTGGCCACGTCGGTGGCGCGGCCGCCGCCGCGTCCCGACATCCAGCCCAGGATGGCGTGGATCGGATCGTTGCCGCCGCTCATGCCGGAACTGAGGACGAAGGCGAACATGCAGAAAATCGCCACGACGGCAATCAATGTCTTCTGATTTTTGCGAAACGTTTGGAAGGGATTGAAAGCCATGCGTCGTCCTCGCTTAAGGGGTCGGCCCGGCGGCGCTGGGAAGGCCGGGACTTGACACTTGACGAAAGGGTGTAGTATGGGTGAAGGGCGAACCGGGATCAAAATAGGGATTCTAGCGAGTCCGCGGGTCAACACAACGCCAGTCGAGCCGCCGTCCGTCTCATCACCTTAACAGCAGTCACCGCTCACGGGCCGGCGTCCGTGGGATCGACGGGACGCAGAGGAATCACCCACGTGGCACCACGGAAGAAGACGACCACCGATACCCCCCCGGTCAAGGCGCCGGCCCGCAAAAAGAAGGCCGACGGCGACGCTCCGGTCAAGGCCCCCGTCGCTCGCAAGAAGAAGGCCGACGGCGACGCTCCGCTGACGAAGGCGCCGCGGACGCGCAAGCCGGCCGCCAACGGCGATACCGCCGAGGTCGTGCCCTCGGGCAAGAACCTGGTCATCGTCGAATCGCCGGCCAAGGCCAAGACGATTCAGAAGTACCTGGGCGGCAACTTCGAGGTGCGCGCCAGCTATGGCCACGTCCGCGACCTGGCCCGGCGCAAGCGCAAGGGCGAGGAAGTGGCCGGCATTAACATCGAGGCCGGCTGGATCCCTACCTATGTGGTGGAAGACCGCGACGACGGCAAATCGAAGGGACGCCGTTCGCCCAAGGACATCCTCGCCGAACTGAAGCGCGAGGCCAACCGCGCCGGCACCGTCTACCTGGCGACCGACCCCGACCGCGAAGGCGAAGCCATCGCCTGGCACATCGAGGACGAGCTACAACTCGATGCGTCGCGGACCTATCGCATCGCCTTCAACGAGATCACGCGCTCGGCGGTGCAAAAAGCGATCGCCAATCCCGGCAAGATCAACATGGACCGGGTCCATGCCCAGGAAGCGCGGCGCCTGCTCGATCGCGTCGTCGGCTATCCGCTGAGCAATTTGCTCGGCAAGAAGGTGACGCGCGGCCTCAGCGCCGGCCGCGTGCAGTCGGTCGCCGTCCGCCTGATCGTCGAACGCGAACGCGAGATCGAGGCGTTCAAGCAAGAAGAATACTGGAAGGTGACGACGGAGCTATCGCCCCACGGCACCGTGCAAGTGCCGACGGACGTCCGCGCCAAGGTGCGCAAGAAGGCCGAGGGCGAGGAAGAAACCGCGGGACTGGAAGCGCATCCCGGCACGTTTCTCGCGGAACTCGCGGAATGGGGCGGCAAGAAATTCGAGGCCAGTTCCGAGGCCGCGGCGACCGCCATCGCCGCCACCCTGGAGACCGCCGCCTACGTCGTCAGCAAGATCGAACAGAAGGACCGCGAGGAACGGGCGGCGCCGCCGTTCACCACCAGCACCTTGCAGCAGCAGGCTAACATCCGCCTCGGCTTCACCGCCAAGCGGACCATGACGATCGCCCAGAAGCTGTACGAAGGTCTGCCGATGGGCAGCGAGGGGGCCATCGCCCTCATTACCTATATGCGTACCGACAGCACGCGCGTCTCGGAAGACGCCTTGAAGTCATGCCGCGACCACATTCAGGAGAGCTACGGCGACCGCTACCTGCCGGCCAACGCCAATCGCTTCTCCAGCGGCAAGAGCGCGCAGGAGGCCCACGAAGCGGTACGGCCGACCGACCTCGCCTACACGCCGCAGCGCGTGTCGCAATATCTGTCCGAGGAGCAGCGCAAACTTTACGAGTTGATCTATCGCCGCTTCGTCGCCAGCCAGATGACGCCAGCCGTCTTCGCCATCACCAACGTCGAAATGACCGCGGCCGATGGCTTGTTCAAGGCGCAAGGCAAGATCCTCAAGTTCGACGGCCATCGCCGGGTGCTGGCGCCGCGCGGCAAACAAGAAGACGCCACCCTGCCGCCGCTCGCCGAGAAGCAGGCGCTCGACCTGTTGGACTTGCTTGCCTCGCAGCACTTCACGCAACCGCCGCCGCGCTACAACGAGGCGTCGCT
>JBBSES010000529.1:0-3669 GCA_038239465.1 Gemmatales bacterium | reverse complement strand
TCGGCGTAGCTGTAATGCTCAGGCTCTTCTTTGAACAACCAGTAGGCCATAATGATACTGTACAAGATTATACAGACTGCCGAACCGGCAAGGTTTCTCGGCCCTGGCGGCGAATTTTCGGACGAAGCTCTTGTCGTTCCAAACCACGGGGCGACGCGCCGCGTAGAATGCAACGCCGCCGGACGACAACGACGGCAGCGGTGGCCACAACCACCGGACCGACGGCGCCGATCTCGGTGATTCCCCCCTTGCGTTGGCACCCTGCGAACCGGGATCGGCGCCACCTTTTCACCCACGTATTCCCATCAAAATATCACAGGGAGGCTGCCCATGCAGGGACTGCTTGCCTCGTTGCCCCTGGCTCAAACAATCGCCGTGCCGTCGATCCGGGTAGTGACGCCGCCGGTGCGCCGGCCGATCCGCCCGCAGGGGCCGCCCGCCGAGCCGCGGTTGCGTCCATCGACGGAAGCGCATTTCCAGCGGTGGCTCGATCTCTGTGGGTAATTTTACGTTCGGGGAGGCATGTCGCACAAGCCGCGTCAGCCCGGCGGGACGGCCAACCAATCACGGACCTGTTGACGCTGCGTGTCGGATAACTTGTGCCGGGGATCGGCGCTCGCTTCATCGAGTTGTTGGGCGCGAAGGGCCTGTTCCTTGCCGGCCTTCTTGTCGTCGATGAGCAGGGACAATTCGGCGAGCAGGTAATGCAACTGGGGCGACGTGGGGGCACGTTCGACCACGTTGCGCAGGTTGTTCCGCGCCATCTTGTACTGGTTCGCCTGCGCCGACTCGCCGGCCATGGCGCGGGCGAAGTCGAGGCGCGATTGATACGCCACCCAGTAGCTTTCCGCTCCGACCGGGTCGGCCCGGTACGCCTGATTGACGTCGAACGCGAACAGCGCCGAAATGGCCTCCAAATGCTTGCGCCGTTCGTCCAGGAATTTGGGCGGCCATTCCGTTCCCTTGGCGTCTTTCGCCCGGACCCAGAGCAGCGATTGTTTGCCGTGCCAGTAGGTCAATTCGCTCCATAACAGGCTATTGCCGGGATCGTCGAGCGCCGCCCGGCGGAGCGGTTCCAGGATCAATTGCAGCAAGAGCTGGTTCGTCTTCTGCGTGATCTCCAACCGCTTCGAGGGGTCGGTCGTCTCTTGCAGCTGAGCCTGCCAGCGCGGTTCCTTGTCGTCGCGCCAGGTGGCGTAAAAGCGCCGCGCCTGGGCGACGTGGAAGCTTCCCGACAGGGCGGGATGCACCGCGATCAGGAAGTAGGCGAGACAGACGACGGCGAGCAGCGGCATGGGCAGGATCAACGCCAGCCATTGGCGCCAATTGCCGTGATACGTGGCGGCCGGCAGCGCGTTCAAGGCGAGGGCCATGACGACCGCCAGGGGAATGGCCAACGCCGGGGAGGAGATGCCGCCCGCCGTCAGCAGATAGAGGAGCAGCGCGGCGGCGCCGGTGACGAGCGCGCCGGCCAGGGCGCGCGGCGTCCAGGGGGTGGCGTCCAGCAGCGCGAAGGCCACGAACCAGATTAGCGAGCGGACGGCCAGGGCCAGCCCTTCCGCGCCGGTCATCGATCCCGACAGCGACCACGCCAACGCTGCGGTCAGGCCGACCGTGCCGCCGAAATAGAACTCCCACGGCGTCTCGGCCGGCGCGTCGTCCTCTTCCGCGTCGAGCCAGGGCGCGCGGAAAATCGAGCGGACGTGCCAGAAAAAGCCGGCAAAGGCGAACAACAACGCCGCCAGCGCGAACAGGCCGCCGGTGGCCGCGATTTCCATGACGAAGTTCAACGGCGTGGCCATCTTGTCCAGGCCGGCCGCGGGGCGCAGGACAAACAGGGCGCCGCCGAAGTTGCCGGGACCGATGCCTACCGCCGGCTGCTCGCGGATCATGGCACCCGCGGCCTGCAACAAAGACCAGCGCATTTGAGCGAGTGGCTCGGGCCAGAGGGTGAAGGTACAGGCCACGACGATGCCGGCTAATAGCGCCGTTTCCAGCAACGACATCCGCGAAGGGCCGTCGCCCTGTCGCCAGCGTATCAACACGAAGGCAATCGCCGTGATGAGGAGGGCTAGCGCCGCCGGCCAGGCGCGCGTCAGCGTCAGCGCGCCGACGAGGAAGAGCAGACAGCCCTTGAGCAGCCAGGCTTGCGCGGCCCAGGAGCGGCCGCGTCCCAAGAGAAACCAGGCCATGCCGAGCGCCGGGGTCAACAACACGAGATAGCCGGCGAACGTGGCCGGGTCCGCGAACGTGGCCGAGACGCGGCCATCGGCCGGGATGGGCACTTCGCTGAGGTTGAAGATCGTCGCCACCGTGGCGTCCGGGACAGGCGGATCGACCGGCCCGCGCACGGCTTGATACACGGCATAGGCCGACAGGCTGACCCCCGTCGCCAATACCGCGGCCAGCAAGGCACGATTCTCGCGCGGCGAGCGCACCAGTTGCCGCACGACAAGGAACGCCGTCAGCACGCCGACCCACTCCCAGGCGATCAGCCGCGCCGGGTTCTTGGCCGCCGCGCTCTCCGCGCTGACGAACATCGCGCCCGTCACGGCGAGCAGCCCCACCTCGACGAGACTGCCGTGCCAGTCGCCCTTTTGCGACCAGGCGCGCCAGGCTCCCCAGCCGACCATGAGGAGCAGCCAGAGGAGCGTCAACAGTGGGCCAATGCCGCCGGTATCGAGGAGTTGCCGGCCGGGGTCTTCGCCGGGCAGCATCGGCCGCGCGACCACCAGGGCCGTCGTGGCGCCGAGCAGGATGCGGCGCAGCGCCTCCGGCCCCCGTTCCGGCGCGGCGACCGGCGGGGCGCTCTCGATGGACGCGGACGGCTTTCGGTTGCGCCTTCCCGTGGTAATACCCCTCTCGCGAAAGGCGATGTGCTTGGCGAGCGGGGGGCTAACACCAATACCGTTTAACGAAGCTCGATGTTCAGTACGATGTACAGTATTTTTCAGGCGATTTTTTAATGTACAAACAAGTGAACATCGTCCTTCGTTAAACGGTATTGGGGCTAACGCCCCCGCTCGCCAAGCGAATTTTCGGCGGCGACTGTTGAGAATGATAGCAACGATGCCGCCGGGCCGCTCTTTATTGTCCCGCCCGCAGCCGTTGCCGATAAAAGTCGCGGCACCGTTTCAAGAAGGTCCGCACGTCCGGCTCGCGGTAGTCGGCGTAGGTCCAGGGCCACGGCACGAACTCGCGCGCCTCGAAACGGAGCGTCACTTCGGCGAAAATGCCGTCGCGCAGATAGATGCGGTGCGCCTGGTCCTTGGTCGTCGCCAGCTGAAACTTGCCCAGCGAGAGAATGCCCGGATCGAGGTTCAATGGCCGGGGCTCGGGGAAAAGTCCCGCGACCATCAGCTCTTGTTCCAGGGCGTTCGTCCGTCGTTTCACATCGGCCATGCAGTCGGCTTCGACCAACTTCTCGAAGACGAAGAACCGTTTGCGCAGCCCCGGCCCCATCGTCGGCTCGTAGTAGCTGGTCTGGCGGAACTCGAAGGGCGGACTGGTGAAGGCGACGGAGTTATAAATCTCGGCCAAACGCTCGCCGCCCCACGCCAGGGCCGCGTCGTGCCGGCTAAACGCGGCGACGATGAGCAAGACCGGATCGGGGCGGCGCGGCTCGGCCATTGGTCTCCGTATCACCAACTGCTCGATTGTTTACGTTTC
>JBBSES010000528.1:0-3694 GCA_038239465.1 Gemmatales bacterium | reverse complement strand
TTGTTTGTACATTGAAAAATCGCCTGAAAAATACTGTACATCGTACTGAACATCGAGCTTCGTTAAACGGTATTGGGGCTAACGCCCCCCGCTCGCCGAGTTAAAGGTGAGCCATGATCCGACGCCGTCGGCCGCACCGCGAGGCTAATTTTAGCTTCGATTCCTTCCTCGACCTCGTCACCAACGTCGTCGGCATCATCATTCGGTTGATCCTTGTCGTCTGGGTCGGCGCCCGCTCTTATACCGGCATCCAGCAAGCGTTCACGCCGCAGGAGATCGCCGCCGCGTCGGCGCTGGCCGATCCCGTCATCGCGGCCGACGACCCCCTGCAATTGGAGTTGGCCCGACAGCGCGCCGAACTCGAAGAGGCGCAAAAGCGCCTCCTCGACCAATTGCGTCAATTGGAACTCACCAAGGAAACGGGCAAACATATCGAGGAAGACCTCGCGGCGCTGGACAAGCATAAGGACGAACTCGACCTCGCCAAGGCGCAACTCTCGGGGGTCGCCGCCGGACAGTCGCGCGCCGGCGGCTCGCTGGCCTTGACGCTGGGCGACATCCAGAAGCGCCGCGAGAAGCTCAAGGAAGAATTGAAAGCGATGGAGAAATTGCCGCCGCTCAAGAAGGTGCTTCGCTATCGAACGCCGGTGAGCAAGCCGATCCACGCGGAGGAGTTTCATTTCGAGTGCAAGAATGGCCGGGTGGCGTTCGTCGATGTGAACGCGATGGTGGCCGACATCGTCCGCGATCTCAAGGAGAATGGCGAGCAACTGAAGACGCAATGGGAAGTGACGGCCGTCACGGGCGCGGTTGGCCCGTTTCGCCTGCGGTACACCATCGAGCGGTCGCGCGGCGGTCTGGACAACGCCTTCGCGGGCGTGTCGCCGCAAGCGAACGCGAACTTCGGCTATGGCCTGAGCGCCTGGATCGTGGAGCCGATCGCGCCGGTGCGCGGAGAAGGCTTGGATGGAGCTTTCGCCGTCAACTCGGAGTTTCGCCACGTCGCGGATGGCCTCTCGCCCGCCCTGGCCGCCGTGACGTTTTGGGTCTATCCCGACAGCTTCGAAATCTATCGCCAGTTGCGCGACTACCTCGCCGACCGAGACATCACCGTGGCGGCTCGGCCGTTGATGGAGGGTATCCCCATCACTTGTTCGCGCCGGGGGTCGGTATCGCGTGGTCAGTAGTCAGTTGTCAGTTGTTTCGGCGCTTTAGTCGAAGAGCGACCGTTGCCGCGGTTCCGGCGGTGGGCCAAACGGGGCGATTGCCGGCATCGCCATTTCGTCGAGGATGTCGCGCATGCGCTGGGCGTTTTGCACGGCCTGAGCGCGATGGCAATTGTTAAACAACAACATGGCTTGCGTGGGCGCGGGTCGCGCGTCGCGCAGCTGTTGGCCCCACCAGGCGAGAACGTCGTCGCCATAATCGTAGTCGTAACGGTCCTTGTCGCCGGTATACCAGTTATTGGCGGCGCGCGAATGCAACCGGACGTAGACGCGCGGCCCCGAGCGTACCAGGCCGCGCGGATATAACGCATCGATATCGGGCACGTCCACCCCCACCAATTCTAATCGTTGCTTCTCCAGCCACTCAGGTACGTCGGCGCGAAACCAGGAGCGATGGCGGAACTCGACGGCGAGGGGGTCGTCGGGCAACTCGCGGCGGACGCGCTCGAGCCAGGCCGTTTCGTCCTTGCCGTGATGGAACGATTGCGGCAATTGGCACAGAAGCCCCATTAGTTGCTTTCGATCGCGCAAGGATTGCAAGGCTTCGCGGAAGGCCGGGATTTCGCGTGCCGCGCGTTCGTGGCTGATGGACCGAGGCAACTTAACGAGGAACTGGAAACGCTCCGGCGTGCGTTCGGCGATGTGCGTCAGCTGCGGCGCGGTGGGCAGGCGGTAGAAGGTGAAGTTGAGTTCCACCAATGGAAAGAAGCGGCAGTAATAGGCGAGCATGCGCTCGGGCCGAGTGCCGCGCGGGTAGAAATCGCCGACCCAATCGGCGTAGGAATAGCCGGAGGTGCCAATCCAGAGTTGCATCAGCGAAGCGCCGACCCCAGGCCGATCACGTCGGAGCCTTTGTCGCGCGGGACCGGGGAATCGTGCAAGTCTTCAACGGGTTCGACGGCGTCCCGAGCGCGTTCTTGCTGAGCGGCCCAGGCCATGAGCCGGCGGGTTACGTCGGCGGCAAGGCGGCTGTGCAGAGGCGGCAGTGGTTGTCCCAGAGCCAGGCCCATGTCGGCGTTGAGGCGGCGCTGCACCACGTCGGCGGCGGTCAGGGCCATTTCGCGGTTGGGCAACCGGGCGATCTCGCGCAGGGCGTTGACCGCGCGGGCGTTGGGGAAGTCGGCGGCTTGGTTATCGGCGAGCAGCACGTCGGCGGCGATGAGCCGCAGGCTGGCGGGATTGCCGCCGTCGATCATGTGCGTCACCAGCGAGGCGTCGAGTTCGCCGTGGGTCCGCAGCAACTGGGCTAACTCGATGCGCAAGGCGGGGGCGGCCTGCGGGCCGGCCAGCTGTTGCTTTAAGGTCCGAATCAATGCGGCGTCAGGCTGCTCGTGCAACATGCGGCCGTAATGGGCGGCCAGCGTCAGCGCGGCGCGAAGCCCCAGCGCGCCTTTCTCGGAGGACCAGGCGGACAGGTCGGAAACCGCTTCCGGCTTGAGGAGGATGCCGTCGAAACGCAACGGTCCGTCACCCTGCAACAGGGGGTCGCCGAGGGCGGCGCGGACGGCGGGGCGCATCCACGACCAGCGATTTTCCGTGTCCCACAAGAGCGCCTCGTTGGCGGCGCGCCGGACTTCCTGGGAGGGATCGCGGAGGAACTCGGCCATCTGTTCGACCAGACCGCGGGCATCGAGGTTGGCGAGCGCCGACACGGCGGCGGCGCGGACCAGCGGTTCCTTGGCTTCGCGGGCGAAGCGGAGGACCAGTTCGGCTTGGCCGATGCGCCAGTATTTGCGGAACTCCAGGGCGGCCAGGGCGGCGACGCGCACCTGGGGCCGGGGGTTTTGCAGCAGTGCCAGCGCCGGCGAGGCGTCGCGCCCCAGCGATTCGCGCAACGCCTTGACTTCGGGGAGATTCTTGCAGTCGTTCAAATCGGCTGGCCACTCTTTACGGTTGGCCAGGCGCCCGGCCAGGAGCCGAGCGCGGCGCGATTGCAGCGCGCCCGAATCGGTCAGCGACTGCAGCCCGAACAACAGCAGTGGGACCATGAGGAGAACGAACTGCGTGAAGTGAGAAAACCAATCTTGCCGGATGCCGTCGCCCAGCCAGAGCCAGGCCAGGGCGATCAAATAAAGGGCCGTCGTTGCCGAGCCGATGGATTGTCCCCACACTTGCCGGGTGAACGCGAGCGTGGCAACGACGAGCATTTGAAACAGCCCGCCCAGCAAGAGGACGGTTTGGGCGTGGCCCTCGACGCGCGCGCTGCCGCAGAGCAAGAGCAGCGCCGGTACGAACAGAACGGCGAGGCGGAGCCAGCGGGATATCGTGGAGGGGAAGGCGCGTCCGGGGCGTGAGGGGCTGCCGGCGTGCATGAGATTCCCTGTTCGTGGAGAACGGCGTCGAACGATGCGGGAGAGCTATGGGTTGAGGCGTCTCCCACCTAACTATAGGTTGCGTCGCCGACGGAAGCAAGAAAGCCGGCCTTGAAAATGCGTTGGAGAGCTAGTGTCGTGTCAAGGCTTGACTTT
>JBBSES010000527.1:0-3698 GCA_038239465.1 Gemmatales bacterium | reverse complement strand
GCGAGTTCACGTCGCACGAACGGTGGTCGATCGACGTTTCCGGGAAGGCGCCCTTTTCGAGGAGCGACCAGACGCGCAGGGTCTTGTCGCGGCTGGCGCTGACCAGTTCGCTCTGAGGGGTGAAGCTGATGGACGTGATGGCGCCGCGATGGAGTTGCGGGAAGGCGTACTTGAGTTCGCCGGTGGCCGTGTCCCAGAGGCGAATGTCGCGGTCTTCGCCGCCGGTGGCGCAGTAGGCGCCGTCGGGCGAGAAGGCGACGCACAGGATGGCGCCGCGGTGCTGGCCTTTGAGTTCGCGGACCGGCGCGTCGGCCAGGGTAGCGAGGTCGAAGAGGCGCGCCCTGCCGTCGGCGGCGCCGGTGAGGCACAGGTTGGCCGCCGCCTTGGGGCCGCACGCCACCGCGCGGACGCCGGCGGGATGTTCCCAGTACTTGAGCGACCGGCGCGTGGCGCGGTCCCAAACGCGCGCGGTGCCGTCGTCGCTGCAGGAGACGATGAGCGGCTTCTTGGGGTCGTTGCTGACGGCGACGCCGGTCACTTCCTTGGCGTGTCCCACGAGCGTTTGCAGCGGCCCTTCCTGGCGCGACGGCTCGACCAGCACTTTCATGCCCTTGACGAGACGTTGCTGCTCCTGCACGGGAACGAGACCCTCGATGCGGACCTTGTCGATGTTGAAAATCTGGATGACCGTCTCCAGTTCCTTGATCGACTCGCCCGGCTTCTTGTAGATAGTCTTGACGATGCCCGGCACGGTGCTCTTCAGATCGTGCATTTCGAGGACGACCTTGGATTGGGCCACTTCCTGTTCGGCGAGGTTGATGCCGGCCTTTTTGCTCGTTTCCTCCGACACGTAGCGATCGTAGGTGAGCAACGCGGCACGAACGTCTTCTTGCGACGTGGCGCCTTTGCCTTCTCTTTGCAAGCGAAGTTGCGTCTGGTAGCGCTGGTACGATTCAGCGGCCGTTTTTTTGGAGGCCTCGTGATCGGCCACGGCGGCGATCCTTTTGGCGTTCTTGATTTCGAGGTCGGCGTCGGCCAAGCGAGCGTCCAGCTTGGCCAGCGTATACTTCGCGGGGACGACCTGGCCTTCCTTGACCATGATGTCGCGCAGTTCGCCGTTGCGCAGGCTGGGCACGTCTTGCTTGTCGCTGACGACGATGCGCGAGTTATCGACGACGATGTAGTCGGCGGCCGATCCCTTGAGTACGGGCTGCTCGATCTTTCGCGGCGCGGCGGCGTAGAGCGGGCCGCCGAGCTGAGTCTTGGGGGTGATTTCGGCGGCGCCTCGGGGCGCGGTGGTCGTATTGCCGCCGCAGCCGATGAGGCCGGCGACCAGCACGACCGCGAGACCGACGGAGAGTGAGCGGCGAAGCATGACGAGTCCTCCATCATGGCGAGCGGGGGGCGTAAGCCCCCTGAGTGAAATCTCAGGGGGATTACGCCCTCCGCTCGCCTTTCGGCATTAAAAGAAGAAGACCACCTTCTCGTACAGGAATTCCCAGACGCCGTAGAACAGCGAGTAGCCCATGGGTTGGTTGCCGCAGCGCACCTTGCTGTGGACCTCGGTGCCGGCGACCAGTTCGCCCTCGGGCACGCGCAGGTCCTCGGGGATGTCGGGGCCGCTGAGGGTGACGTAGGCCAGCACCATCGGTTCCGATTCGTTGTTCTCGGTGCGGTCGGGATTGGCCTCGCCGGAGATCTTGTGCCGCGCCAGGCGGCCCCGATAGGTCTGCGTCGGCGCTGTCGAGAGGAGGATGTCCACGTCCAGTTCCTGGTTGGGCTTGTTGTACGCCCGCAGGATTTGGCCGATGTGCTTTTGCGGGATCTTCAGCTCGACTTCCCAGGGCTTGTCCTTGTCGCCGATGCGCAGCAGTTGCTCGGACGGCTTCACGGGCCGGCCGACGAGCTGCAAGAAGTCGGAACTCAGCACCGTGCCCTTGAGCGGCGCCTTGAGCCAAAAGTAGCCCGGCGCCCCGGCCACGGGAGTGGTGCGGGCGTTCATCGCCCGCAACTCGAGGTTCTTGCGGTTGACCGTGGCGCGCTTCTGCTCCTTCTCCGAACTGATGCGCAGGCGCTCGGGTTCGGTGGTGGCCGCGGAGTATTGCAAATCGAGAGCCTTCATTTCATTGATGGCGCTGTTGATGTCGCTGCGCAGGTCGTGCAGCTTCATTTCGAGCTTCAAATCGTGCATCTTGACGAGGTCTTGCCCTTCGCGCACCTCGCTGCCGGGCTTGAGGCCCTCAGCGAAGCCCATCACCTCGGCCTCGACCGGCGAATAGATGTAACGCCGGTCTTCGGGGAGCAGCTGGCCCTTGGCGTCCATCTTCAGCGGATAGGGCACGAAGATGAGGGCGAGGATGAGCAGCACCGCGGCGATGGAGGAAGCGTAGATGATGGCCCGCGTCTTGCCGCCCAGCCCCTCTTGAATCTTGGCCAGGGGCATCCATAGGAAGCGCATCGGGATGCGCTTGTGTTCCACCGCGTTGTACAGGGCGCTCGTGGCGTGCCGGCCGACGACTTCCAGGCGTGCGATCATTTGCTCCGGGGCGGCCGGCGGGTCGAACGACTCCATGACGATGGTCGAGCGCGCCGGCTTCTTCATCTCCTTCTTTTTGTCGTCCTTCTCGCGGTCGTCCTCCAGCGGCTGGACGACGAGCAACTTGCTGCTGCTCTCGGCGAGGTAGTGGTCGAGGGCGTCGAGAACCTTGGGCGGCAGGCTGTCGTCCTTGACGCCGTTGAAGACGAGGCGTTCGCCCCACTTGCCGACTTCGTCCACGAGCTTGCGCAGCAGTTGCACGAGGTTAGAGCGTTTCTCGACGACGTCGGCGCCGCTGATGGCCTCAATGACCACGCGCTGGCCGACGCGCAGGGCGATGTTGACGCGGTCGCACTCGATGAGCCGACGACCTTCGTTGGCGACGAGGTAGGCCACCTCGGTCGGGTTCAGGCTGCCGTGAATCTGCCGCGCGAAGGCTTCCAGCTGCGTCCATACGGCTTGCTGGCCGACCATCGACCGCAGCTGGGTATTGCGCTGATAGACGGAGGCCAGGCCGGCCATGTTCGTGAGGAACTGTAGAAAACCGGGCATGGCGTCGGGATTGTGCCGGCGGTCCTGCCAGATTTCGATGAGGCCGGCGACCTGCTTCTCGACCACGATAGGAGCCAGCAGCACGACGAAGTCGGTCGGGTTGCCGGGAGGAGCCTGGCCATTCTCGGCGGCGCCCGTGCCGCTGCGCGGAGGCACGATGATGGCGCGGCCGGCCAGACAGGTATGCCGCAGCAATTCGTCGTGCGCCTGTTTGCCGGTCTCGTCTTCTTCGAGACCGACGTCGCGCATATTGATTTGATACGCCAACTGCAAATGTCCTTGCAAGGTCCGCAGCCAGACAGCGCCGGCGGCGGCGGCGATGCCGCTCAGGCAGCGCTGCAGGACTTCGGCGTAATAGGCCGGCGGCGGCAGGTCTTGCTCGGACAGGGCCGACACTTCCTCGAAGAGCCGGTTGATCTGTCGGCGAATCTGTTCGATGGCGTGGTCCGACAAGCCGGGACCTGCCTGCGGATTGAAACCCGTGCTCACCGGAAACCTCGCTGAGTAAGGAATGGGCCGCCGTGAAAGGTGGTGTAAGTATACCTTATATCCGACGGTCGCGGGAGCCAGTGTATTTCGATACGCGCAAAGCCGCGGGGGGGGGGTGGGG
>JBBSES010000526.1:0-3702 GCA_038239465.1 Gemmatales bacterium | reverse complement strand
GTCGAGCGTCTTGGCCATCTCGATCCAGTCGAAGACCGACATCGACCGCGCGCCGGCGATCTGGTCGAGATAGCACTTGGGAAAGGCGGAGATTTTGAAAGGCATGGGTGGGGTTCCTTGGCGGGGCGGAGACGATTGGCGATAGTATAGAGGTAAATGCGCGGCCAATGCTTCTTGTATTCTCCCCTCCCCTTTAGGGGAGGGGAGCCAGATGAAGGATGTGTTTTTGTCCGCCCGATTGACAATAGGAGTTAGACTCACACTCACGCATCCATCGGTTCCCCATGAGCGCTACCTCCTCCCTCCTTGCCGCCGACGCCACGCCGTTGGACCCATTGCCGGCCCTGCGTGCGCTTACCCCCGCCCGCGTTTTCGCCGGTCGCGCGGGACCGTCGTATCGCACGGCCACGCAGTTGGAACTGCGTCACGATCACGCCGCCGCGCTTGACGCCGTTCACGCCGAACTGGAATTGTCGGTCGATTTCGGCGATGCGTGGAATCTCTTCGAGGTGCAAACCGAAGCCAGCAACAAGGCCGAGTATTTGATGCGGCCGGACCTCGGCCGGCGCTTGAACGAGAGCGCTCGGGCAGCCATCGAAGCGCAGTGTCCGAAGGGGATCGATTTTCAAGTCGTCATCGGCGATGGCCTATCGGCGGCGGCGGTCGTGGCGCAGGTGCCGGCGCTTTTGCCGCTGTTACACTCTCGGGCAAATAGTCGAGGCTGGACGTGGGGCCGGCCGTTCGTGGTGCGCTACTGTCGCGTCGGCGTGTTGAACGATATCGGCGCCTTGCTCGATCCTGCCGTGGTCGTGCTGCTGATCGGTGAGCGGCCGGGCTTGGCGACGGCCGAGAGCCTGTCGGCGTACCTGGCCTATCGGCCGCGGCCAGGGCATACCGATGCGCAACGCAATTTGGTGTCGAATATCCACGCGCGTGGGGTCGCGCCCGAGGCGGCGGCGGTGCGCATCACCGCGCTGGCCGATACCATGCGCGTCTTGCAAATCAGCGGCGTCGCGGTGAAAGAGGAATTGCGGGCGCCGCCCAAGGCGATCGATCACTCCGCCGATTGAGGGGCGTCGATGACGGCGCGCGACGCGGGACGCACCGGGGCCAGGCGATGCGGTCCGCGCGCCACCGGCGTCAAAGCGGGGGCGGCGGCGCCGGGCGGGTTGCTCGCGTTCGGCGGCGGTTCCTTGCGAAAGAAGACGACGCCGATGGCGATGACCAGGCCGACGCCGACCACCAGGCCGAGCTTGGCATCGTTGGGCATGACCAGGAACTCCCGATGGAGAGCGGGGAACCGTCCCTGGCAATGAATTTCCGTCGCGCAAGTATGGCCGATGAAGGGGACGCCGGCGAACGCCGTGGGCCTTTTTGAAGGGGCGCGCCGCCCGCAAGCGCGCTGCAATCGACAAACGAGCTTTTCTCGTTGCCGGTCGCCCGAGTATACTTCCTCCCTCCAAGGACACGATGTCCGTCGTCCCGGCACGGATGCCCAGGGGGACCAGCGCATGCGCGTCTGCCTGTTCGAGGATCAGGGCCACGCGGCGCTCGAACCGCTGGCCCTGACGCGGCCCGTCTTCGAGTTGCTCTGCGGCATGGGAACGCTCGCCGCCAAGCAGTGCCGTTTCTTCGCCCCGTGCGAGGTCGGCACGCTGGTTCGGCCGCGCCTGGCCGCGCTCGCCGCGCAAAAGGATTGCCGCACTCCCGTCAACGACCTATCCTGGCTGCGCTCCGAGCCGACCGTGCTGGTCAATGGCCGTTGGCTGCCGCCGCCCGGTTTCGCTCCCGACCTCGGCGGCCCCTGCGTAGCGCTGGCCGGCGACGAGGTGGCCTACGCCGTCGTCGGCGCCGATCGCCTTACGTATTGCTCGCCGCATACCATCGACGATTGCCTCGAAATCTGGAAGACCACGCTGCCCGTCCACCTGGCCGGCGGCAGTCTCGTTCGCCACCTGTGGGAACTCGTCGATGGCAACGGCGAGCAGATTGAAACCGACTTTCTCGATACGGTGGGCAATCGGCCGCCGCCGTTGCCCGATCCCGCTCCCGCCGTGGTGGGACCGAAGGAGCGCATGCTCATCGACCCCACGGCCCACGTCGATCCGATGGTCGTCTGCGACACGCGCAACGGTCCCGTGGTCATCGACCGCGAGGCCGTCGTGCAGGCGTTCACGCGCCTCGAAGGACCGTGCTATGTCGGCCCCCGCACCCACCTGATGGGC
Source organism: Gemmatales bacterium (assembly GCA_038239465.1). Classification (GTDB taxonomy): domain Bacteria; phylum Planctomycetota; class Planctomycetia; order Gemmatales; family Gemmataceae; genus JBBSES01. The sequence goes on along the minus strand of JBBSES010000526.1, from coordinate 1,477 downwards.
GCCAAGGTGCGGGCGGGGACCACGCTCGGGCCGCAGTGCCGCGTGGGCGGCGAGGTGGAATGCAGCATCATTCACGGCTATACCAACAAGTATCACGATGGCTTCCTCGGCCATAGCTATGTCGGCGAATGGGTAAACCTGGGCGCGGGCACCAGCAACAGCGATTTGCGCAACGATTACGGTTCGGTGGGCGTGATAGTCGATGGCCAGCGCGTGGCCACGGGACGCAGCAAGGTCGGCTGCTTTATCGGCGATCACGCCAAGACGGGGCTAGGCACGCTGCTCAACACGGGCAGCAATATCGGCGCGTTCAGCCAGCTGTTGCCGTCCGGTTCCTACGTGTCGAGGTACGTGCCGTCGTTCGCCAGCTGGTGGAACGGTTCGCTGACGGATCGCGCCAGCCTGCCTGAACTATTCGACGCCGCCGATCGAATGATGCGTCGCCGCGGCCGTGCCTGGACAGAACGGCACGCCGATCTCGCCCGGCATTTGCACGCGGAAACGGCCGACGAAAGACGCCGCGCCGTGCGCGACGGCGAGACGCGACGGCTGCGACGGAGCGCGTGATTATTGGCAACTGCGCGGCCAGGGCCACATCCTCCTTCTGGCTCCCCTCCCCTCAAGGGGAGGGGAGAATACGGTTCATGCCACCCCCGATGCACACCACGGCTTACATCGCTCTCGGCGGCAACCTCGGCGACCGGCGCCACAATCTCAACGAAGCCCTGCGTCTCCTGGGCCAACAACCCGGCGTAACGGTCGTCCGCCATTCCACGTATCACGAAACCGATCCCGTCGGTGGGCCGGCGGGCCAGGGTAAGTACCTCAACGCCGCCGCCGAACTGCACACTTCTCTCTCTGCCGATGAACTCCTCCACGTCCTGCTCGGCGTGGAACAAGCGCTTGGCCGGGTCCGCCACGAGCGCGACGGGCCGCGCACGCTCGACCTCGACCTGTTGCTCTACGGCACTGAGGTTCGCGCCGACGCCATCCTTACGTTGCCCCATCCACGCATGGAAGAGCGTTTATTCGTTCTCCAGCCGTTAACCGAAATCGCCGCCGACATGGTGCATCCCACGACGGGCCTTAGCGTGCGCCAGTTGCTCGAAAGGCTTGACCGACGCGGTCAACTCGCGGGCCTGCGCGCCGTCGTCACCGGGGCGAGCAGCGGCATCGGCCAGGCCATCGCTTTGCGCCTGGCGGCGGCCGGCGCCGACGTGATCGTGCATGGCCGCCGGTCTCGCGCCGCGCTCGAAGCGGTGGCCCGCGACATCGCGGCGCGCGGGGTTCGTGCCAGCGTCCTTCAGGCCGACCTCGCCGACCCCGAGCAGTGCCGCTCCCTCGTTGGGTCCGCCTGGGACTTGTGGAACGGCGTCGATATCTGGATCAACAACGCCGGCGCCGACACCCTGACCGGCGCGGCCTCTCAGTGGTCCTTCGAGACAAAATTGTCCCAACTGCTGGCCGTCGATGTCGT
>JBBSES010000525.1:0-3704 GCA_038239465.1 Gemmatales bacterium | reverse complement strand
CGACGAGGGCCGCAAGCTCATGGAGTTGGCCCACGTCATCCCACTGGGCAACGAGGCCACGCGCTACGTCTTCGCCCAGGCCCTCACGCGGCGTGGCCAGCAGGCCGAAGCCGACCGCGAATGGCAACTCATCCTCCGCGTCGGCCCCGACGAAGGCTGGCACGCCAACGAAACCTTGCGCCACATTGCTTATGAGCAAATGGGACGCAAGCAATACGCGCAAGCCGCCGACACCTTCGAGCGCTTCCGCCTGCGCTGCTTGCGGGCCAACACCTCGTTCGTCGAGTACGGCGCCTACATTCACGTGCCCGTGCTGATCCATCAAAACCACGCGCGGGCGCTGCTCGCCGCCGGCAAATTCGAGGAAGCGAAGAAGGAGATGCGCCAGTGCCTGGCCGTGCTGCCGGGCAACCTGAACCTGCCGATTCAACTGGTCAGCGACCTGGAGAAAGCGGATCGCAAGGCCGACGCCGACGACCTGTTCAAGCAAGCGTTCGCGGTCCACGAGAAACTGTGCGTGGACCATCCGAAGAGCGCGGCCCTGCACAATTCGTTGGCCTGGCTGACGGCGGGTTGCCGCCGCGACCTCGACAAGGGGCTGGAGCATTCCAAAAAGGCAGTCGAACTGGAGCCGAAGCAGGCGGGCTACCTCGACACGCTGGCCGAGGTCCACTTCCAGCGCAGCGACAAGGACGAAGCCGTCAAGCTCTTGAAGCGCTGCCTGGAACTGGAGCCGAACAACGGCTACTTCAAGAAACAACTCAAACGAATCGAAGCCGGCGACCGCGCCGCCGAGTTGCCGGAGAGCGGGACGTAAGAAACGATTCTCGATGCGTCCCGGGCTATAAAGCTCGGGACGCATTTCTCATTCTAGAGGGGATCCATGAAAATCGTGTTCCTGATCTTCGGCATCCTGGCCCCGAGTTTCGCGGCTCTGCTCATTCTCGTTGAAATCGTCGTGTGGCGTCGCCAGATGGGGTATTCTCCCTATGAAAATCTTCCCGAATCCGCCAACGCAATCGGCTTCGCCATCGCTAGCGGTTTGTGCTTCGTCGCCTCCGCGATCGTCCAGGCGTCGGAAAACATTCTTCACGCTCTGCGAAGACGGCCGATGGCGGAGGAAATCGCCGTGCCGATGGCGTCGTTTCCCGGCAACCGGGGAGCGCAATCGCATAGGCACCGAGACGAGAACGATCTATAGGATTGCCCGACGCTTCTCATTCGCCGTTACGCCGCTTTGCTATCCCAGCCTCTTCTTCAACCAAACCAGTTCCGCCTTCGCTTGCCGCTTCCGCTCCGTCATGTCCTTGGTCTCGTATTCCCCGTGCAGGCTGATCGTTCCCTTGAAGCCCACCTCCTTTAGCCCTTGAGCCGCCTCGTTCCAGCGGACGATGCCCTCGCCCGCCGGAACCACGGAAGCTCTCCAGGCGTCGCCGTCCTTTTCCCAGCGCATGTCCTTGATGGCGACCAGCGATAGCCACGGTTTGATCATGTCCAACTCCATGCGTGGCGGGCCGCCGTTGATGGCTGTATGCCCGGTGTCGAAATAGGCGCCGACGTGGTGGGCATCGACGTCTTGCAAGAGCAAGCGCAAGCCGGCCGCGTTGTTGCCGTAGTACGCGCCGGAATGGGTGTGGTAGCAGGCGCGGACGCCGGTCTTCTCGGCGAGCTTGGCGAAACCGGCGAGACGGTTGCGCGCTTCCGTGAGGCCGGCGTCGAACTTGTCCTTGTAGAGGAAGTAGCCGATCTTGATGGCGGGGACGCCGGCCCGGGCGCACGCCTCGAAGAGGGAGCGCGCCGGGGCGGCGTCGGAATCAGTGAACGTGGTCGGCGCGGTGACGATGCCGATGATCAAGCCGGCGTCCTTGAACTGCTTGGCCGCCTTGGGCAGTTCGACGGCGGCGTTCTCGGGCGTGACCGGATAATCGGGCCGCACCGCGAGATCGACGCCGTCGAGGCCCGCCTCCTGGCAAAAAACGATCAGCGCGGGCACGTCCAGCTTTTGCAGCGATTTGGTGAAGTAGACGTAAGGCATCGTCGTTACACCTCTCCCATAGAAGACGCGCAATGGCAAGCCGCGCTTACTCCGAAGCGTAGGCGCCGGCGCCGCCGGGCGGCTGGATCATGACGCCGAAGAACTGCGGCGGCTGCCCGACGGGGTTGAGCAGGAAGGCGAAGATGTCGAAGCCGGTGAGCTGGTTGCCGCCCGGCCCGGCCGTCGAGAGCAGGATGCGGCGCAGGCTGCCCCCGTACACGCCGACCGTCTGGCCGACGCGCGTGCCGCCAGAAAAGTTGGTGGCGATGATGGAATTGAAGCCGCCGCTGCTGATGTTGAGCAGGTTGGCGTTGATCTGGGCGCCGGTGAAGACTTGCACCTGCGGTCCGCCACCCTTGTCGGCGGCGACGACGATATCGGCCTTGCCGTCGCCGTCGAAGTCGCCCGCCGTCACGAAGACGCCCCCGCTGAAGATGAAGCCCGGCGCGAAGATGCCGAAGAAGGCGCGGTAGGGCGTGATCAGGCCGGCGCCGCCGGCGCCGACGATGAAGAGCGGGCCGGAAGTGCCCAAATAGACGTTCACCTGCGGCCCCCCGCCCGGCCCTGCCCCGGTGATGACGTCGGCCAACCCATCCCCATTGATGTCGGCGCTGGCGACGCGGGCGCCGCCGGTGAAGTTCGGGGCGTAGGCGTAATAGGCGAACGCGGCGACGTTGAGGTTGTTGGCCAGGATCTGCGCCGAGCTATAGATGTTGACCTGCGGGCCGCCGCCGGCGTCGGCGCCGGTGATGATCTCGCTGGCGCCGATGCCGTCGAGGTTGCCGACGGCGACGAAGGTGCCGCCGCTGAAGGCCGTGCCGTAGGGGAAGAAGGCGCGATAAAGCGTCGGAGTGCTGGGGTTGGCGAGGATGCTGGCGCCGTCGTAGACGAGGACGATGGTGAGGCCGCCCGGCCCGGTGCCGACGACGAGATCGGGGATGCCATCGCCGGTGACGTCGCCGATGGCCACGCGCAGGCCGCCGGTGAAGTTGCCGGCAAACGGCTGGAAGCTGCCGATGAAGGTGCCGGACTCGTCGTAGATGTTGACTTGAGCGTTGACGCCGCGATCGCTGCCGACGGCGAAATAGCCGCGGTTGTACTGGTTTTGCAGCACGGCGACGCTGTTGCTGGTGGTGCCGGCGACGGCGAGATCCAGCTTGCCGGTGTTGTTGAAGCGGCCGGCGGCGAGGGCGACGGGTCCAGTGGTGCCGCCGAGCGCCGTCGGGTTGTTGGTCGGCGCCGGGCTAAAGCCGCCCCCGCCGTTGCCGAGGAACAGGGTGACGTTGTTGCTGCCGAAGTTGGCGGTGGCGAAGTCGATGAAGCCGTCGCCGTTGAAGTCGCCCGTGGCCACGTCGAACGGGCCGTTGCTTCCGCCGGGCAGCGTGACCGGGGCCGAGGCGGTCAGCGTCAAGGCGGCGTTGCCCAGGACGATGGTGTAGAAGTTGCCCGGCGCGGCGTTGCCGTTGTCGGTGACGACGAGGTCGTCGAAGGCGTCGCCGTTGAAGTTGCCGCTCGACACGGTCACGCCGCCGTTGAAACCCGTGTAGGCGAAGAAGCTGGCCAGTTCGACCACCGCGCCGCCCGTGAGACCGAGGCCGCTGAAGACCTTGACGTGGGCGCCCGCCCCGGGGCCGGCCCCGACGATCACATCGGCGAATCCGTCGCCGTT
>JBBSES010000524.1:0-3707 GCA_038239465.1 Gemmatales bacterium | reverse complement strand
GGCCCGGCCTGCGGCGGAAAAATGTAAAAAGATGGTGGGGGGGGGGGGGGGGGCCGCCCCCCTTTTTTACGCCCGGGGGGGGCCCCCCCCCCCCCCGCTCGCCAAGCAAGCGATGCGGCCGACGCAACGCGCGCTTGACCCGCCCCCACATGGTCCGCAGTCGGAAGAAGCGCGACGCTTGCCAGGAGCGCAACGCGACTTCGGCTTCCTCCAGACGCCGTTGGGTATCGACAAGATCGGCGCGCAATCGTGCCTTTTCGCGTTCGGCGTCGGCCGCCTGGATGCGCAACTCCAACACCCGCTGTTGAAATGCGACGAGGCGCTCTTTCAGCCAGTATTCCTGCTGAAACAGGGGCAGCCCGTTTTGAATCGCGTACGCCTCATGCTGGCCCACGGCGAGATTTGAGGAGACGCCGCCGAGGTCGAAGTGGCTAATCTTCCGAGGATAATATGCGACGTTCACATCGGGAGCCGTCAGCGCTCGCAGGAACCAGTCGTAGTCGCCGTGGATGCGATAGCGCTCGTCGAAGGCGCCGATGCGCTCGAACAGAGCGGCGCGGGCGAAGGTCGCCTGATGAGGCAGACAGCCGCAAATCATCTCGCGCAGCGCCCCGGCCGGTTCGGGGGGCGCGACGACCTGGTCCGGGCCGTCGCCGATGCGGACGACGATTTGCCCATAGAGGAAATCGACGCGCGGATGTTGCTCGAGATATTTCGCCACGTCGCTTATCACGTCGTTATCGACGAGATAATCGCCGCTGTTGAGAAAGAGAATATAATCGCCGTTGGCCTGGCGGATGCCCTTGTTCATCGCGTTGTAGATGCCGGTATCCGGTTCGCTCACGAAGCGGCGCACCGAGTGCCGGTACTTGCCGACAATGGCCGGCGTCGCGTCGGTCGAGGCGCCGTCGATGACGACGTGTTCGACATCGGCATACGATTGCGCCGCCACGGTGGCGAGCGTGGTTTCAATCACGGGCGCGGCATTCTTGCAGACGGTGATAATGGATATCTTCATGCGTCGATCCGAATGGTTTACGTTTCGCGTCCTCCGCGCTCGGGGCGCTAACGCGACCCCGCTCGCTAGGCCGCGAAGCGCCACTCGCTCGCCGTAGGCGCGCCGCTGGCGAGAGGGCGTATACCCAACTTCGCGGCGCGCTCCACCGTCGTGTTATCGTTGACCCACGAGAAGAAGTCGCCCAGTTTGGCAGGGAAGCGCTTCTCGCCCTGCAACTCGATCCAGCTGCTCACCGCGTTCTTGTAGCCGTAGTAGTCTTCCTTGAACATCAATTGCCGGAACGTGGCGTAGGCATAGTGCTGGAAGACCAGCCCGGCGGCTTCGGTCTCGTCGTGCGCGAACGGATTGACCTTCGCCCAATCGCGGAACGAACCATTGCTCGTCTCATAACCCAACGATGGAGGTTCGTGCGCCGCCCAGCGCATCCCCGGCCGAAAGCGCCAGGCGCGCAGCCATTCCGAGCGCGGATTTTGGCTATAGCAATAGCGCGAGTTGACGACCAATTCGGGACCCACGAAGAACCAGCACCAGTAATAGGCCGCCGTCCGCGAAGGGTTATCCTGGAATAGCCGGCGCGCGCTGTCGAACTGTTCTCCGGTCCACAGTTCGTCGGCGTCGATCTGCCACAACAGGCATTCCTCGGAGATGTTGCCCAGCGGGGCGTTGACCATCTCGACCTTGCCGTCCCAGAATTCGCCGACCGGCTTGCGGTAAATCGTCACGTTGTCGGGATGGCTTCGCTTCAATTCGTCGAGGTATTCGCTGGTGCCGTCGTTGCTGCGGCCCGCGCGGTGGACGTGGGCCGGGATGCGGCCGCCCCCGGCGACGCTCCAGGCGGTGTCCTTCGTCAGCGTGGCGACCCCTTCCACGATGTGCCAGTGCCAGCGGAACGGCAAGCGCTGGAAAACGTCGAGGTGGTATTTCAGGAACGGCATACCGTTGAGGACGATGGTGAAGAAATGGATCGGCAAATCGGTCGCTAGTCCCCGAGTGGGGTCGCCCTTCATGCGTTCCCAAACGGGCGCGGGAGCAGCCGGCCCGACGCGGCGGAAGGCCGAGCAGCCGTTACGTAAGCTCGGCTCGTGATAGATCAGCGTGTAGCGCTCGTCGGCCGCCAGCCGCGCGTGATTGGCGTAATTCTTGTACGTGTTGATGTCGTCGAGGAGGATGAATTTAGCGCCGTATACCTGGCGCAGCTCGGCGTCGCCCGTGAACTCCGAGCCGTCGATGAGGACGAGGTCGAAATAGTCGATGCCGTTATCGGCCTTGACGCGCGCGATGCCGTCGGCCGGCACTCCCGAATCGCGGACGTAGGCAATGTCTTGTTCGAGCCACTGGAGGACGTCGGTGGCCGGGTAACGATTCAAGCCGGTATCGTTGGCGTGGTAGAACTCGAGTACGTCGGTCGGCGTCGGGAAGGCCTCGGTGCCGACGCTCGACACGTTATAGCATTGGACGAACGAGTCGGGGCGGTAACGGTCGGCCAGGGCCTGGAAGCGCGGCTTGGAGATTTCCATGCAGAAGAGTGTCGGCCGATGCGGATTGTCACGCAATCCGGTGACGAACGCCTCGGTGCTGCCGCCGCCGCTGGAGGAGCCGATTTCGAGGACGTTATGGAGTTCCTCGCCGCGCGCGAGGGCGCGGATGACGTCGGTGAAGCCGTCGCCCGTGATTTCGGGCGGGATCAGGCGTTCGATGGCGGATGCGTCCATGCGCGTGCCCTTGCTAATGGAACGACGTTTCAAGCGGCGGTATGGTCCGCCTGTACGGCCGGATAGCCAGCGTGCGCCTGATAGGCTGCGACGACGGCCGCCGCCGGGCCGTGCTGTTTGACGCGGCCGTGGTCCATCCAGACGACGCGGTCGCAGAAGCGGGCGACCATGTCGAGATCGTGGCTGACCATGACGATCAGCTTGGCCTGCGCCATCGTGTTGCGCATCCGCTCTTGTGCCCGGTCCTGGAAGGCCAAATCGCCGGCGCTGAGGACTTCATCGACGAGCAAGATTTCCGGCCGCACCGCCGTGGCAATGGCGAAGCCCAACTGCACCAACATGCCCGACGAGTAATAGCGCACCGGCAAATCGAGGAAGGGCCCCAATTCGGTAAACTCGGCGATCTCGGGAACCTTGGCCCGGATACTCTTTGGCGTCTCGCCTTGCAAATAGCCGCGGAAGAGGATGTTATCGAAGCCGCTGGCGTCGAGGTCGATGCCGAGCGTCACGTCGAACAGAGAACTGATGCGCCCCTCGACCACGCGCGACCCCGAGGCGACGGGGTAGATGCCGGCCAGGAGACGGAGGAGGGTACTCTTGCCGCTGCCGTTGTGGCCGATGACGCCGACGCGCTCGCCGTCGCCGACTTCGAGGTCGATGTCTTGCAGCGCCGGGATGCGCGTGATCGACTCGACTTTGCGGTCGAGCCGGCGCAGCAAAAATTCCTTGAGGGTCGAGCGGCCCTGGTGCCGGATTTCGTAAACGAGGTTTGCCTGCCGTAGCTCGATCCGCGCCATGGTCGTTCTCTCGTCAATGTCCTGAATGCGGGATGCCGTCCGTGGCTTGGCTTTTCGTAGGGTGGGGGGGGGGGGGGGGGGGGGGGGGCGCCCCGCGCGCGCGGCGGCCGGTGGGGCGGGGGGTGTGGCGCCCCCCCCCCCCCCCCCCCCCCTCTGCGCGACGCACCCAACCGCCGCCGC
>JBBSES010000523.1:0-3713 GCA_038239465.1 Gemmatales bacterium | reverse complement strand
TGGTTTACACACACATTTGTAATTTTCAAAAAACCGGGGGCGGCGGGGGGGCACACCCCCCCGGTTGGTCCTCCGGCGGGGGGCCCCCCCCCCCCCGCCCCCCAAGCGACACAAACGTCACGGCGCAACGTACACCATCCACGCCACGCCGAAGCGGTCGGCGACCATGCCGTAACTCGACGCGAAGAAGGTTTTCATCAACGGCATGCGAACCTGCCCGCCCTCGCTGAGCGCCGCGAAGCAGCGCCGGGCCACGTCGTCGTCCGGCACCGTGAGCGACAGCGAGAACCCCTGGAACTCGGTTTTTCCGCCGGGGCAGCCATCGGAGGCCAGTAGGTTCGTGTCGCCGATGCGCAAACTCATGTGCATCACACTTTCCGGCGGGGGCGGCGTCATGCCGGGCGGCGGCGCGTCCGGACTGTCCTTGAAGCGCATCAGCATGACCACTTCGGCGCCGAGCGCCTTGCGGTAGAACTCGGCCGCCTCTTCGCAGCGGCCATTGAAGAACAGGTACGGTTGCACTTGCATGGCACTTTCCCCTTTCGATGAACTCCGTGACCACGGACGCTTGACACATCTAATCGTTCGGGCGAAGGCGAAATCGACAATCGCCCCACGAAATTTTTCGCCGCCGCAACCTCACTCTCGGCCGGCAGTTGCATCGTTGATCTCTCGCAAACGCCCCATGAGAAAGCGGCGCTCCGGCTCTTGCTGAGTGAGTTCCAGGGCACGTTGGTAAGCGGCGCGGGCCGCGTGGAATTGCCCGAGGCGGCGACAGAGATCGGCCCGGGCGGCATGGGCGAGGTAGTAATCGTCCAAATCGCCGCCTTCGAGGAGGGCGTCGATGCGTGCCAGGCCGACCGAAGGGCCATCGCGCATGGCCAGCGCCACGGCGCGATTCAGTTCGATGACCGGAGAAGGATCGACCCGCGCCAGCAAATCGTAGAGGGCGACGATGCGCGCCCAATCCGTGGCGGCCAGGTTCGCCGCTTCCGCGTGGACCGCCGCGATGGCCGCCTGCAGCGCGTAAGCTCCGGGACGGCCCGAGAGCAAGGCCTGTCGCACCAACGTCCGCCCCTCTTCGATCCGTTCGCGGTCCCACACGGCGCGGTCCTGTTGCTCCAAGAGGACGAGGTCGCCGGTCGGCGAGGTCCGCGCCGCCCGCCGCGATTCGTGCAAGAGCATCAACGCCAGCAGGCCGACGACTTCCGGTTCGGGCATTAAGTGAACGAGCAAGCGGCCCAGGCGAATCGCTTCGTCCGAGAGGTCGGCCCGCGTGACGGCCGTACCGGCGGTGGCGGAATATCCTTCGTTGAAAACGAGGTAGACGACGCACAAGACCGCATCGATTCGGTCGGCGAGTTCCGGCCCCGACGGCACCTGATAGGGAATGCGCGCGGCCCGAATTTTCGCCTTGGCGCGGACGATGCGCTGGGCGAGCGTGGCGGGGACCGTCAGAAAGGCGCGGGCGATCTCTTCGGTCGTCAGGCCGCAGACTTCGCGCAGGGTCAACGCCACCCGCGCTTCCGCCGCCAGGGCCGGATGACAGCAGGTGAAGACCAGCCGCAAGCGGTCGTCTTCGAGTTCTTCCTCGTCTCGGGGGTCGGTGTCGAGGCGTTCGGCGAGGCGAGCGAGGGAAGCGTCGAAGCGGGCACGGCGGCGCACGGCGTCGATGGCCTTGAAGCGGCCGGCCGAGACCAGCCAGGCCCGTGCGTTCTCGGGCACTCCCTCCGTCGGCCATTGCTCGACGGCGGCCGCGAAGGCTTCGTGCAGCGCTTCCTCGGCGAGATCGAAGTCGCCGAGGACGCGGATCAGCGTGGCCAGCACGCGCCGCGATTCGGCGCGGTAGATGTCGCCGACGCGGTCGCGCGCCGCCTCCATCGTGTCGAGGTTTTCGCTGGGCATCGGATCACCTCTCGCCAGACCTCGGGGCGCTGACGCGACCCCGCTCGCTGGAGCGATTATTTACCCAGCGCCGCTTCCAGCGCTTCGGGGCCGACGAGCGGCGTCCGACAGGCGAAGTCCTGGCAGATATACGTCGTCACCTCGGCGCCACTCGGCTTGTCCTGGAGCAACGGCACGATAGCGTCGGCCCCGTCGTCCTTAAGGCTTTTGAGTGCCACCACCTTGTTCGGCCGGAACCCGGAGCGGACGGCGCGCAAGACGCGCCGTGTCTCCGCCGTCGCTGGGTCGCCGACAATGGCGAATTCTTGCGTCGGCCCCAGGAGAAAGTCGAGAGCAACCAGGAGTTGCCCGCCCGCCATCGGCGATTGCTCCAGCAATCCTTGCGCGGCGCGTAAGATGCGTTGCCCCTGGTCGAGCAAGTCGGCGCGGCCCGTCAGGCGCGCGAGGCGCAAGAGCCCCGTGGCGGCCATGGCGTTGCCGGAGGGGATGGAGCTATCGTGAAAGTCCTTGACGCGGGCGATGAGCGCTTCGTGATCGCGGCCCGTGGAGAAGAAGCCGTCGGCCACCGGATCGGCGAACTGATCGAGCATGACCTGCGTGAGATCGAGCGCGGCCGCGATCCAGCGCGGCGCGAAGGTCGCCTCGTAGAGCGATACCAGAGCATCGATGACGAAGGCATAGTCTTCGAGGTAGGCATTGAGTTTGGGATCGGCGCCGGCGCCGCAGGTACGCCACAGCCGGCCGTCGCCGCGGCGCATCTTCGTCAACAGGAAATCGGCGGCGCGCTCGGCGGCCGTTGCGTAGCCGGGGTTATCGAAGACTTGCGCCGCCTGGGCAATGGCGGCGATCATCAGGCCGTTCCACGAAGTCAAAACCTTCTCGTCGCGGCCGGGCCAGACGCGGCGGCCGCGCACTTCGAGGAGCTTGTTTCGCCCCTCGCGCAATATCCCTTGCAACTCTTCGGGCGTGATGTGCAGCAGGGCCGCGTTCTGGGCCAACGTCTTGCTGCGCCGCAGGATGGTATGCCCTTCCCAATTGCCCTCGGGCGTCACGTCGTAGACGTAGCCGAACACCTCGGCCAACTCCTTGCCCAAAATCGCTGTCACTTCCGCCGCGGTCCAGACGAAGAACTTGCCCTCCTCCCCCTCGCTGTCGGCGTCCTGCGTGCTGTAGAAGGCGCCCTCGGGGCTGGTCATCTCGCGCTGAACGTAGGCGAGCGTTTCCTCGACCACCTGGCGATAGAACGGGTCGCCGGTCGCCTGAAACGCTTCCACGTAGGCGGATGTGAGCAGGGCGTTGTCGTAGAGCATCTTCTCGAAGTGCGGGGCGAGCCATTGCGCGTCGGTGCTATAGCGGTGGAAGCCGCCGCCCAGCTGATCGTATAGACCGCCCATGGCCATGCGGTCGAGGGTGAAACGGGCCATGTGCAGGGCGTCGTCGTCGTCGAAGCGGCGCCAGGCGCGGAGCAGCAGGCGCAGCTCCATGGCGTGGGGAAACTTGGGGGCCGAGCCAAAGCCGCCGAAGGTGCGGTCGAAGGCGCGGCCGAGCTGATCGACGGCTTTGCGCAACAAATCGACGTTTAATTCGCCCTCACCGGCGGCAACGTTCGTCGCTTCCTGGATGTGCTGCGTGATCTGTCCCGCGGACTCCACGATCTCCGCGTGCCGGTCGCGCCAGGCTTCCGCGAGGGCTGTCACCAGACGCTTGAAACCAGGCCGGCCATAGCGGTCGTCGGGCGGAAAGTACGTGCCGCCGTAGAACGGTTGCAAGCCGGGCGTCAGGAAGACGGTCATGGGCCAACCGCCCTG